>CALPSU020000019.1 GCA_943326315.2 Chryseobacterium gleum | reverse complement strand
TTCAACATTCAAGATTTTACCACGTAAAGGCATAATTGCTTGAAAATGTCTATCTCTACCTTGTTTAGCAGTTCCTCCCGCCGAATCCCCTTCGACAAAATAAATCTCACATAAAGCAGGATCTTTTTCCGAACAATCTGCTAATTTACCAGGTAAACCTGAACCAGTCAAAACGTTTTTACGTTGAACCATTTCACGAGCCTTACGAGCTGCATGACGAGCACGAGCAGCAAGTATAACTTTTTCTACGATTAAACGAGCTTCAGCTGGGTGTTCTTCTAAATATATTGTCAACATTTCAGAAACCGCCTGACTTACAGGAGCAGTAACTTCTCTATTTCCTAATTTTGTTTTTGTTTGACCTTCAAATTGTGGCTCGGCAACTTTTACAGAAACAACAGCAGTTAATCCCTCACGGAAATCATCCCCATCAATTTCAATTTTTTCTCTTGCCAACATCCCAGAATCCGTCGCGTATTTTTTCAACGTACTCGTTAAACCACGTCTAAATCCAGAAAGATGCGTACCACCTTCATGAGTATTAATATTATTCACATAAGCGTGAATATTTTCAGTATATGAATTGTTGTAAGTTAAAGCAACTTCAACCGGAATACCATCTCTCTCTCCCTCGAAATAAATAACATCTGAAATAATAGCTTCTCTGTTTCTATCTAAGTATTGAGCAAATTCTCTTAAACCACCTTCTGAATGAAACATAGTTGTCATGGCTTTACCATTATCATCTATATTTCTTAAGTCAGTTAAAGAAATATGAATTCCCTTATTCAAGAACGCTAATTCACGCATACGAGCAGCTAAAGTGTCATAATTGTAAATTGTATCATCAAAAATAGTAGCATCAGGCTTAAAAGTTACGTGTGTTCCTGTTAAATCAGAAACACCGATTTCTTTCACGTCATATAATGGTTTACCAATACTATATTCTTGTTGGAAAATTTTGCCTTCTCTATGAACAATTGCAGATAAATGAATTGAAAGTGCATTTACACATGAAACACCAACACCGTGTAAACCTCCAGATACCTTATACGTATCTTTGTCAAATTTACCACCAGCATGAAGTACCGTCATTACTATTTCTAGAGAGGACTTCTTTTCTTTCGTATGCATTCCTGTAGGAATACCACGTCCATTATCTTTTACTGTAATTGATTCGTCTTCATTAATAAAAACATCAATTGTATCACAATGACCTCCCATTGCCTCATCGATGGAGTTATCTACAACTTCATATACCAAATGATGTAAACCTTTTAAGCCAACATCTCCGATATACATCGCTGGACGCTTACGAACTGCTTCTAAACCTTCTAGGATTTGGATATTATCCGCTGAATAATCTTGATTCTTTAATTCTTCACTCATATAATGTCTCCTTTTGGAAAAAATATTAATCGTTGAACTCGCAAAAATAGACAATGTATGGTGGATTTCATAGTTAAAACATCAAAACAAAAGGCAATTTATCAACATCCTATCAACCATTTTAAACTTAAAAAAGAAATTCAGAATTCAATAATGAAAACTTTATCATTTAGTAATTTTAATCTTCTCAAATAACAATATTTTTGTCTAATCATAATTAATAATATAAATGAGACAAATAAGATCTTTCATACTACTTACAACTAGTTTATTATTATCAGCAACTCTTTTTTGTCAGTTTTCTGCTGAAGAAAGCGAAATGATGGACATTATAAAAATAAATGGAGCTTATATTAAAAATTCCGTTTTTTTAGACACCGCTACTATTAAAAACATGAAACTTGCAAACAATGCTAGCTGGAGACATTTATGGGTTGATAAAGAAGATACGATTAAAGACATAAAGCAATTTTACGATATTCGATTGAAGTTTGAATCAAAAAAAGAAGCTCTTAAATTCCATAAAAAATACTTAGGATTAAATTCTGAATATTCCGAAAAAATTAAACTTCATGGAATATCAACTGAAGGTTCCGATGCTTTTTACGTTTATAAAGGAGGGGATGAATATTCCAAAATGATGGACCCTTATGGGTATCAAGTGTTTTGTCTTTTATATGTTGTTGACGATTATTTTGTAAAACAACATATTACATGTTTAAAAGAATTTACCCCACAAAGGTTTCAAAACTTCGTTACTACTACAATCAAAAAAATAAAGTAAATTCTATGAAAAAAGAAACCAAAAAAGGATAATCAATAAAATTAAACCATAAATAATAATTAATTCTTTATTTTCTTTTTCAGGAGAAACAACTTTTACAGCTTCTTCTTTTTGCTTAGTTTCTTGAATTCTTTGACGAGGAACTTCATAAGCATCCTCATATTTTACAGCATCTTTTTTAGGTACAGCGTTTTTTTCAATTTTCTTTTCATTTGAAAACTTAGAGCTTTCCAACATTTGTTCCCATTGCAACCTAAAGCCACTCCCTAAAAAAACTTCATCTTTTGGTTTTAACATTATAAATCCAATCAGCCGTTTTCCATTTACAAATGTTCCATTTGAAGAATTTAAATCCGTCATAAATACGTTTCCTTCTACATCTTTAAATAATTCCAAATGATTATCAGAAATAAAAGGAATATTCAAAACTACATCATTATCCAATGCCCGTCCAACTTTCAATAATAATGGCTCATTCATATTTTGCGTTTAAATGTCCAAATTTAAAACATTCAACTTAATTTTCAATAAAACTTTGTAATATCTTCAACAAATAATTTCATGCTATTTCTTAATAAATATAATTTGTAAACCTTACTTTTGTTAAAACAATAGTAACATGTCTCGATTTATAACAATATTTTTTATCCTTTTGAATTTTCTTCAATTAAATGCTCAAGAAATTACTCAAAATAAAAAAAAAATGTTTGGTATTATAAGCAGCACCGGTGACACAATCTTAGCTTTTAAATTTTCAAATATTGAGGAGTCTAACTTTATCGATGACAAATACAACGAGGACACTTCTTCTATTAACAAGGATAAATTATTTATTATCTACCAAGGAAAAACAAAAGGATTATTTAGCTTAAAACATGGCGAGCTAATCCCCCCTATTTATGACAAAATAGACTACTTATACGACAATGGATTTCGAGTTGAAGGATATTTAGTATATAGCTATGGAAAAAAAGGATTTTATCACCCTCTTGGAAAATTAATAGCCCCTTGTGAATTCGAAACTATTGAATGCATTAACCATAACAGTGATTATTTTAAAATAATGATAGGTAGAAAAAAGGCAAAATGGTATGCTTGGCATTATGATCAATGGGAGCAAACGATTTTTGAAGATATCGATTACTCGACTGGCTACGACTTCATTATTGAAAAGAATGGTTATATAAAAAACAATAACGCCTACGATTCTTTTGATTTATCAACAAATAAAATTATAGAGTACAATATTCAACCTAACATATTTATAAATAATAATTACTCCGTTTTTTGTGAAGAAAATAAATGTGGGATAAAAGATAAATCGCAAAAAATTATTGTTGAAGCGAAATATGAAGTAATTCATTTCGATATGAACATCAAACACATAGTCCGTGTATCACAAAACGGATTACTTTTCAAAATAGATTTAATTAAAAATATTAGAACACTTGATATAAATAATGAATATTAATACATCAAAAATAATTGATGTGAAATTTCTAAAAAAAATCATTTAATATTTTTATTTTCCAATAATTAATCTGAAATTAGTTGAAACAATTTATTACTAATTTAAAAACACTTTTACAACTTATGAATGCTACAATTGATTTACAAGAAGAATTAACAATTTTAACTGCGCAATTAACTGGAGATATGTTTCATGACATGGATATTAAAGATCAAATTCATAATCTTGAAATGAAAATAAAAGGTGTAAAACCAATGGACTCTCATTTTGATTGTGTAGGATGTGGATCATAATTGATTTAATTCTATTCTTATTTAAAAGTATCTCTAAACAAGATACTTTTTTTTGGAATAAACTCTCGATCTTTATTTTAATTCCATATTTTTGAAAAAAAACAACTATGAAAATATTATTAACTTCAATTGCAATTGCTTTTCTATCTTCAAGTTTTTCTCAAACTTTTAAAATCGACACTAAAGAAGCCTTAATAAACTTCCATTATGTAAGTGAAGATACGAAAGGCACTATTTCAGGTGTTACGGCAAACATAGATTTAAATTTATTAAGTTTATCGAACTCAAAAATAAATGGAAGCGCTGAACTTTCAACAATTTCAACCCGAAATATTGCGAGAGATAAGCATTTAAAATCTAAAACTTATTTTGATGTAAAAGCTTTTCCAACGATGAGTTTTAAAAGTACTGAATTCAAAATAGAGCCAGCGACAGAATCTCAAAAAGAACAAACGGTTGTTAACGGGACAATAAATTTAAAAGGATTTAATAAACCTGCAAAATTTGTTATCACAACAGAAAATGGAGATTTAATTTTAACATCAAGTATTTACGCTGATGATTTTGGCGTAGCCATTAAAAAAGGAAGAGAAAATAGTTTGGTAAACATCGAAATGCGTTTTCCAGCTTCTAAATAAAATTAAGAATTTTGAATTGAAAGCCTCTAATGAAAATTAGAGGCTTTTTTTTGTAAAAACTATTTCAAAATCGAAACTATTTACATAACTTCAGTAAAAAATAGATTTTAAAACAACATAAAAAGCACCTTAATCAGATGACAAGTACTACCTTTGAACCAATGAATTTAGAAGCAAAGAAACAATTAAAAGCCGTTTTTGGATACGATACTTTTCGCGATCAACAAGAACAAATCATTGAACAAATATTAGATAAAAAAGACAGTATTGTTTTAATGCCTACAGGTGGAGGTAAATCCATTTGTTTTCAAATTCCTGCTTTAATTTTCGACCATTTAACCGTTGTCATTTCTCCCTTGATTTCTTTAATGAAAGATCAAGTTGACGCTTTAAAAACGAATGGTGTTTCTGCTGCTTTTTTTAATTCATCTGTAAATGACCAAGAAAAAAATCAAATCATACAAGATGCGCAATCAGGTAAATTAAAACTACTTTATTTATCGCCAGAAACGTTACTTCCCGCGATGAATACTTGGTTTAAAGAATTAAATATTAGTCTTGTAGCAATTGATGAAGCGCATTGCGTATCCATGTGGGGACACGATTTCAGACCTGAGTATACGCAACTTAAAACATTAAGAACAAAACTATCTCACATCCCTTTTGTAGCTTTAACAGCAACAGCAGATAAAATAACCAGAAAAGACATTGAAAGTCATCTAGGCTTAAATAATCCTACAACTTTTTTATCTTCCTTTGATAGACCCAACTTGAATTTAGAAGTGAGGGGGAATATTCCTAAACAGAAGAAAATTGATCAAATTTTAGATTTCATCGAAGCTCGCCCAGGGAAATCAGGTATCATTTATTGTTTAAGCAGAAAAGAAACAGAAGAATGGTCTCAAATTTTAAACGAAAACAATGTTAAATCTAATTTTTATCATGCTGGTTTAACATCTGATCAGCGCGACAAAATTCAAACTGAATTTATAAACGATGAAATTCCGGTTATTTGTGCTACGATAGCTTTTGGAATGGGGATTGATAAGTCGAATGTACGCTGGGTTATTCATAACAATCTACCCAAAAACATTGAAGGATACTATCAAGAAATAGGTCGAGCAGGAAGAGATTCAATGAAATCTGACACCCTCCTCTATTACAACTATCGCGATGTTAAATTACTTTCTGATTTTGCGAAAGAAAGCGAACACAGTACAGTACTACTTGAAAAACTAAATCGAATGCTAGAATATGCGGAGGCTACAACGTGTCGACGTAAAATTTTATTAGCTTATTTTAGTGAAGTACTGCCTAATAATTGTGGAAATTGCGATGTTTGTCGAAATCCATCCGAAACTTTTAACGGAACCGTGATTGCTCAAAAAGCTTTATCGGCTGTAAAACGTGCGGAAGAAAAAGCAGGAAATAATACTGTAATAGATATTTTAAGAGGAGCAAAAACCTCTGAAATGTTTTCCAAAGGATATAACAATCTTAAAACATTCGGAATTGGGGCTGACCTAAGTGTTCAACAATGGTTATTTTATTTAACTCAAATAAAAAACATTGGATTGGTTGAAATTGCTTACGATGAAAATATGCATTTGAAAATAAGTCCATTCGGAGAGAAAGTGTTATTTGGTAAACTTGAAATTCAACTCGCTAATTATAAAGAAAAAGAAAAAATATTAAAAGTAAAAGAGAAAAAACAACCCTCAAGTCTATCTCCAGATGAATTATTGTTTGATCGTTTAAAATTGCTACGCCGTAAAATTGCAGTAGACGACAATGTTCCTGCATATGTAGTTTTCAGTGATGCAACACTTTCACAAATGGCTGCAGAAAAACCTACTTCTGAAAATGCAATGTTAGCTATTCAAGGGATTGGACTTCAAAAATTCAATACTTACGGTCAAATCTTCATTGATTTAATCAAATTATTCATAAAAGAATCAGGACCAAAAATTTCAACCTACGATGAAACTTACGAATTAGTAAAAAAAGGTATTTGGGTAGATGACATTGCTAAAATGAGAAATATGGCAGTGGCTACAATTTATTCCCATTTAGCAAAATTAATGCAAGAAGGTAAACCGATTGATTTTAAGACCTATGTATCCAACGAAGAATTTGAAAAAATAAAAGCAGTACTCCCACAATTTGAGGACACTTCTACCTTGAAACCAATTTTCGAAGCTTTGAATGGTGAAATTGATTATGGAATTATTCGAATGACGTTGACTTATCTGGAGATGGTGAAATGATAATACATGTTTTAGGTTCATGGCGTACAATGAACCTAAAACATGTATTATCATTTTTTCTCAAACCATTGCCATAACGGCTCACTTGGAACAGGTGCAGTTATTTTAATTAATTCTTTTGTTGTTGGATGGAATAACTCCAAATATCTGGCGTGTAAATGAATCGATCCATCTGTATTTGAACGTCTTGCTCCATATTTAACATCTCCTTTTATGATGCAGCCAATTGTCGATAATTGAACTCTAATTTGGTGGTGTCTTCCTGTATGCAATTCGATTTCAAGTAAAAAATACTTGTCTGATTTTGCTATTAACTTATATTCTAGAGATGCTTTTTTAGAGCCTGGTGTTTCAGTTAAAGAAGCATACGATTTATTTTGTTTCTCGTTTTTCTTTAAATAATGAACCAATGTTCCTGATTTTTCTTTTGGTTCTTGTTCTACAACAGCCCAATATGTTTTTTTAGTTGCTCTGTCCTTAAACTGTTCATTCAATCGCGTCAAAGCCTTACTAGTCTTCGCAAAAACTACAGCACCACTTGTAGGACGATCCAAACGATGCACCACACCACAGAATACATTACCAGGTTTATCGTATTTTTCTTTTAAAAATTCTTTGATTTTATCAGGCATTGTTTCGTCACCTGTCTTATCCCCTTGAACAATATCAGAAGCACTTTTATTTACTACAATGATGTGATTATCTTCGTAAAGAACTTCTATTTTCAATTTATCTATCATAAAATTCCGTTGTAGATACAATTCGCGAATTGTTTCTACAAGATCAAATTAATACTGTTCATTTTCATTTGGAAAATCGCCTGACTTAACATCTTTGATATACTCTTGAAAAGCAGTCATCATTTGTTCATACAAATTATTATACTTTCTCAAAAAACGCGGACTAAATTCATTGTTAATACCTAACATATCGTGAACAACCAAAACTTGACCGTCTACCCCTCCACCTGCACCAATACCGATGATTGGAATAGAGACAGTTTGAGCCACTTTCGTTGCTAATTCAGCCGGTATTTTTTCTAATACAATTGCAAAACAACCTGCAGCCTCTAAAGCTTTGGCATCTTCAATTAAACGATCTGCCTCTTCCTCTTCTTTCGCTCGAACGACATATGTACCAAACTTATAAATAGATTGAGGGGTTAATCCTAAATGCCCCATAACTGGAATACCCGCAGTTAAAATACGATTGATAGATTCGATAATCTCTTGTCCACCTTCCATTTTAACTGAATGTCCACCAGTTTCTTTCATTATTTTGATAGCATTTGATAATGCTTCTTTCGAATTCCCTTGATACGATCCAAAGGGCATATCAACAACAATCAAAGAACGTTTACATGCCCTAACTACAGAAGAAGCATGATATATCATCTGATCCAAAGTAATCGGAAGAGTTGTTTCATGTCCTGCCATTACATTAGAAGCTGAATCTCCTACCAAAATCACATCAATCCCAGCGTCATCAATAATTCTAGCCATCGAAAAATCATATCCGGTCAACATAGAGATTTTTTGACCAGCATTTTTCATTTCTTGCAATGTGTGTGTTGTAACACGTTTTACGTTCGAATGTACAGACATACTTATTTGTTATGGGTAATATGTAAAATTACAATTATTGTTTTATGTTGAATGTATTATAATAGTTAAAATCAAACATTCACAATTCAACATCACTTTGATATTCTCTAGGAATCATCTTTTCACCAATATGAAAAATAGCATCTCCTTTATTTACAACAGGAGCCTCATTTACACAAAAAACATATCCAGCGAAAGTGGATTTAACTTTCTTTTCAATTAAACCAAATGGATCAGTAACTATTCCTAAAACAGTTCCAATTTCAACTCTATCACCATTCTTAACACTTGGCTGAAACATTCCTGAATTAGGAGCCCTTAACCATTTGTGATCTTTGATATATATTGGCTCACGAATTCCTAGATTTTCTTTTACTGTTCTCATTTCTAAATGAGTCAAAAATCTTTTAACGCCATCAATACCTTCTTTTACAATTACATCGTCGATACTATCCGTTTTACCACCTTCAAAAAGTAAAATTTTCTTCCCCTTTTTATGCATCGATTCACGAATAGATTTTGGAATATATGCAGAGTGGATAACAAATGGAGGATTAAATATTCTTGCCAACTCTAAACTCACGTTATCCTTAAATACACAACGAATTTGAGCCATATTATTTCTTTTTGCAGAGCCTGTATGAAAATCAATAACGTAATCAACCATAGGTGCAATTTCTTTCATAAAATGATACGCAAACTGACTTGCTAAAGAGCCATTTTTAGCACCTGGAAAGCAACGATTTAAATCTCTTCCATCTGGTAAAACCCTCATAACGTTTAAAAAACCAAAGATATTAAATACTGGAATACAAATAATTGTCCCAATTGCAGGTTTGTTATACCCTTTGCGAATTATACGACGAATAATCTCCATTCCATTAATCTCATCACCATGCATTCCAGCCATTAATAATACAACTGGTCCATCTTCCATTGCTCTTTCAACAATTACAGGTACTTGAACTGGCGTATGTGTATGTAGATGAGCAACCTCTAAATTTAATTGAGCCCCTTTTCCAGGTTTAATTTCCTGATTTAAAATAACAAATTTCTTTGCTTTTGGAATCATAATTATACATTTTTCTCTAAATACTGAATAATAATACCAGCAATATCCTTTCCTGTTGTTGTTTCTATTCCTTGTAAACCTGGCGAAGAATTAACTTCTAAAACCAACGGTCCTCTTGCAGATTGTAATAAATCTACTCCAGCAATACCTAAACCTACAGTTTCAGCAGCTCGAATAGCAGTTTCTTCTTCTTCCTTAGTAAGTTCAATAATACGTGACGAACCTCCTCTGTGCAAATTCGATCTAAATTCGCCTGGTTTCCCTTGACGCTTCATTGCTCCAACAACTTTTCCATCAACTACAAATGCTCTTAAATCAGCACCTTTTGATTCTTTAATAAATTCTTGAACAATAACTCGTGCTTTTAGACCATTGAATGCTTCCAAAACAGATTGAGCTGCATTTTGATTTTCAGCTAAAACAACACCTAAACCTTGAGTTCCTTCCAATAATTTTAAAACTACTGGTGCACCTCCTGCAGATTCAACAACGTGCTCCACATTTCTAGAATAATTAGTGAATACTGTTTTCGGCAAACCTAATCCTTCTTTCGATAACACCTGTAAACAACGTAATTTATCTCTAGAATGAACAATTCCTCTCGATCCGACTGCTGAAAACACATTCATCATCTCAAATTGACGAACAACCGCAGTACCATAAAAAGTAACAGAAGCACCGATTCGAGGGATAACAGCATCATACCCTTCTAAATAATGATCCCCATAATATAATGAAGGTCCCGATTGTTCAATTTCAATATTACACTTTAAATGATCAATTACATGTGCTTCATGTCCTCTTTGGATAGCTGCTTCAACTAATCTTCTTGTTGAATATAAATTAGGGTTTCTTGATAAAATTGCGATTTTCATACCGTATGTATTATTAACTATTTGCTAAAGTATATTTAAATAAAATTAAATACACTATTTACTCTTTAAATTATTGGATAAATTGACTTTTTTAGTGTCAATAATAAAATTATTATTTAATAATTTTCTACCAATTAACACGGGAGTTTTCATTCCTGCTCGTTTAGATAATGAAAAATATGTTTTATATGTATTACCAAAAAGAACAATTTTTCCTTTAATAAAATATCTTATTTGAGAGTGACCCGACGAAGATTTGACTTTTTTAGATTTAAAATCGTCAAAATAATATTTCCTCCCGGTATAATTAGCACTATCAACATTTAAAAAGACAACTTCTAACTGCTGTATCCCATCTTTTTCAACAAGTTCTACTTTTCGGCAATCAATACTACATGAATATGCTCCCGAATCAATTTTAACCTGAATGCATTTTAAACCAAAATCTGGAAAATCTGCGGTATCTTTCCTTCCAATTAACATTTTATTCATTTTACTCTCCTAAATTTGCTATGATAAAGATAATCTTTCAACAATAAAACCACTAAAAAAAAGTACATTTATCACTCAATAATCAAACTTTAAAGCTCAATTTATAGAAATATTAAATATTTTTAAATATTTTCCTCTATATGTTATGTGTTTTTAGAAATTATTCGTAATATTGCACCCCGAATTACGCGGAAATATAGAAAATTAGAATCATGGATATTTTAAAACAAATTGAGAACGAATTAGTTGAGGTGAAAAGTTTCCCTTATTTCAAGAGTGGATACACAATAACTGTTTCATATAAAATTAAAGAGGGTGCTAAAGAACGTATCCAACAATACCAAGGGGTTGTTTTACAACGTCGTGGTTCTGGTGCTACTGAAACTTTTACTGTTCGTAAAATGTCAGGTAACATTGGTGTTGAACGTATCTTCCCAATAGCATCTCCATTCTTAGAAAACATTGTAGTTAACAAAAAAGGATTTGTTCGTAGAGCTCGTATTTTCTACTTCCGAAAACTTACTGGTAAATCTGCACGTATTAGAGAAAAAAGAAGTTTTTCTTCTACTCAAAAATAATAACAATAAATTTTATTGTAAGGCTTTCTCTTTGAGGAAGCCTTTTTTATTTCTAAAAAATGGCAATTAAAAAGAAACCGATTAAAAAATCTATCAAGAAAAAAAATACAAACGGAAAATCTAAATCTTCTTTAGTAATTATTCTTATAGCCATACTATTTATCCTATCTTTTTTGGCGTGGAAATACTATCCAGTATACACTCAAAAAATATCTAAAAATTCTTTTCTTGAAAATGTTCCTGATGGTTTTGAATCTGTTGGTATTGATGTTTCCCATCATCAAGGAAATATTAATTGGGATCATCTTTTAAATAATGAGCATTTTGACACAATTATTCATTTTGTTTATTGTAAGGCTACTGAAGGAAACTCGCATGTAGATTCTAAATGGGAATTCAATCGAAAAACTTTAAATAATTTAGGAATGCCGAATGGGGCTTATCATTTTTTTATTTCTAAAGATAAACCAAGACCACAAGTAGATCACTTTTTAAATTACTGGAAACAGAGAGATGTTGACTTACCTCCTGTTCTTGATGTTGAGACAGAAGGTTTTTCAGATGATGATCTTAGAAAAAAAATGACTATTTGGTTAAACGAAGTTGAAAACAGATCTGGAATGAGACCCATTATCTATACTTCTTTACATTTTTACAAAACTAAATTTAAAGATCATTTTCCGAATCATAAATTTTGGATCGCTGCATATAGTCAAAAACCAACTTGTATAGAGGATAAGAATATTTTACATTGGCAATTTAGTGAGAATGGAATATTGCCTGGCATTGATGAAGAAGTTGATATAAACGTTTCTAAAACGCCTTTTTAAGACTTGAATTTCTCGATAACAATCTTACAATTCCTTATTTTAAATCTTTTCTTTCCTTGATTCCAAATATAAATTTTCACATTATCAAATTCTTGGAAATTATCGTGTATCATCCCTTCAAATTCTAGTTTTTTCCAATACTTTTTACCTTCAAGACGATCATTAAAAAGATCAATTGTTTTATAATATCTTTTTGATAAATCTGTATTAAATGCATCAATAACCAACATTACCCCTTCAAAAATTTTCTCTTTTGTTTGCTTTTCTAGTTCAACTCTATAATAATATCTTTCGCTTGTTCTTGGTTTAAGCAACGAATCTATTGCACCATAAATAAACTCATCGTTCTCCTTAATTGTATGAATTTGGCTATCCTCTAATATTATCTTAGAATTTAACATACGTCCATATGGAATACAAGATTTTGTAAAATTCCATCTGTTTTTATTTTTATTCTCCCAAAACTTTAAAGATTCAAAATAATTACTAGACGTGAATCTTTGATCATTCATGAAATTATTTTCCTTTTCAAAATAACGAATAACTCCAAGAATTGAAAAGGCTAAAAGAAAGTAATATATTATAAACTTATATCTAAAAATAAGGGGTAAAATAGGTAAAAGTGTAAACATCATATGTTCAGAAAAAGCACGATTACCAAAAGAAGACTCATAATCCCAACACCACCAGCACGATATGACCCATGAAGTAATGATGAAATATATAATCCACATTGAATTTTGATACTTATTATTTTTAAATAAAAGTATAACACTAAGAATAGAAAAAATAAGTATCGGAGTTTGTATAAATAAGCCAGTTCTAAAACTAAATAAACAATTTAGTAGCTGAGATTTATTAAAATTAAATCCTTCTCCATTATAAGACCAAACAATCCATGATCCTGATTGCCATTTCCAAACCAATAATAAAACAAAAAACAAACTCAAAAAACCTATCAAACCTAAAATAAAACCTTTACCTTTTTCTTCCATCAATTTCTTGAAAAAAGATTTTAATGAATCATAGTCAACTAAAAGAAAAGGAATAATAAATATTATCAAGATGTTCGTTGGTCTTACTAAAAAAATTAATCCTACAATTAATCCTAAATAAAAGACACCGTTAAAAGAATACTCATCTTTTAGTTTTATAACTTGTAATGAAAAAATTACAAACAAAAAAAACGAATACAAATGACTAAAACTTATAGTGTTAAAAGAGTAAAAAAGTAATGGAGTTGCGCAATAAAAAATTGGTACAAGCCATTTATTAAAACTTTTTTCAGGATAAAATTTTATCAAAAATTTATTGAAAAGATAATAAGCTGATATTGAATAAGCCAAACCTCCAACATAGAATAGATATAAAAAAATAGTTGAATAGCCATCCAATGGCAGATTAAAGAGCCACGCAAGCAAACAAGCAAAAAGGAAAAAAGGCAATTGCATCAAGGAAACTCCTGGGAAATATTTATTAAAGATTCTTCCGTTTGAATCTTTAAACAAGTAGAATTGGTCTATTTCATTCTTCAAATAACTTTTTTCTGCTTCTGAGGATTTTTCAAAGCTATCAAAAATTAATATTGCTGGCAAATATGCATAATAACCTCTTCCATCAGAAGTTAACACATTATTTATCTCATTAAATTTAAAGTTTTTATAAGCACTATATCCCAATATTAAAAACAAAAACCAAATAAGAGGATTTTTTAAAATGGAGATAGCTCTCATATTTTTAATCAATACTTTACAATTTCTCTAAGACAAAATCGGTTCTACGATTTTTGGCTCTATTTAAATCTGTTGTATTTTCAAGTTTTGGCATTGTTTCACCAAATCCTTTTGCTATCATTCGTTCTGATTTGATATCTAAAGTAATCAAATAGTCTTTAACTGCTTTTGCTCTATCTTCAGACAATTTTAAGTTTTCAGAATCTTCCCCTAAATCATCTGTATGTCCTTGAATCATTATTTTAGAAGTTGGATTTTCAATCAAGAATGAAGAAAATTCTTTCAAAATAAACCTAGCTCTTTCTGACAAATCACTGGAACTTGTTTCAAATAAAACATCGTTAATTGTGTATGCTACTCCAACTTTCAATTTTTTGACTACTAAGTCATTTTTAGGCATTGAAACAGGTGTGTTTTTAGATGTTGCTTCTGGAATAATTTTTAAAACCTCTAAGTCAACAGGTGTTGAAGATATTGCTTTTTTAACTGAAACTGGATCTTGTTTTGGAACCGCAGTTTTCGCTACACCTGAAGTTGGAACAGGCTTCGAAATTGAAGTATTTACTGGATCTGAAACAACCTTAGAATTTGGATTTAATGGCGACTTTGCCGAAGACATTGCTACATCCTCCTTTTTTGGACTAGTAGTTTTTGGAGGTGTAACTACCTCTTTTTTAACAATCTCTTTTTTATTCCCTAATGCTACATCTTTAGGAGCTAACGCTGCTTGAGAAGCAAACTCTTCTTTGGTTATTAATTTGGAATCAAAGGCATACCCTTCCTTTTTGACAGTAACCATTACATCCTGTTTGGTTGGATTTTTTACCACGACTGCATATTTCCCATCGTTTCCATTTACTTTCACGGAAGATTTTTCAGTTGAACCGCCTCCGTATGCGATTTCAATAGACGCACCTGCTATTGGTTTTCCATTTTCATCATTCAAAGTACCTTTCATAATAGTAACAGCTGAAGGTCGAGCTTCTTCATATAATTCAAATGAATAGATATTCCAATTACCTCCTAAACGAGATGAATAATATGCTAATTCACCATTTGTAGAAACAAATATTCCTAATTCATCTTCTGGCGAATTTATAGGAAAACCTATGTTTTTTGGTTTAGACCAAACCCCGTCAATTTTACGAATATAGAATATATCCAAACCACCTGCACCTTTTCTAGTTTCTGAACAAGTTGAAACAAAATATAAAGATTCACTATCCTGATGTAAAAATGGACTTTTATCTTTTCCTGGTGTATTAATGACATCAAAAGGTTTTGCAACTCCCCATTTCCCATCTTTAGCTCTTTCTACAAAATATATATCATTATCTTGAGTGGTGGGTCTCATAGCTGTAAAATACATTGTATTTCCATCTGCTGAAAGCGTTGGTTGACCTTCCCACCCAGAATCAGTATTGATATTTGGGCCCATATTTTCTAAATTAGTCCAAATAAAATCATTCCCTCCAGTTCCAGTTCTTTCATATTCTGTCCTATACAAATCACAATTTAAATAATTTTGTCCTGCATTACTTCCTGCCAATATTTTTTCATTTTTACAAGCACAAAAAATTAATTCTTTATTATCTACTGACATAGTGGCTGCTCCATAGCTAGCAAATCTCCCATCATTGAAAGGCGTTTTAAAAGGAACACCTTTATCAAAAAAGGTTGAAATATTTGGTCTTAGCGAATAAGTAAATTGTTCTTCCTGCTTAGTTTTCAAATCTCCAAGATTTGAAACTTCAACTTTTCTAGTATAAAACATCAATTCATTGTCAGGGGAAATCATTGGAAAATATTCATCACTTTCAACTGTACTTACATTTCGAACGGAAGAAGGGGCAAAAGGAACTTTATTATTATCTAATTCAACCTCCTCTTCTAATTCTTTAATGATTTCGTTAACGTCATTTAATTTCTTTGAATAATCATCCGGGTATCTTTTTGGATCTGAATGCTTAAAGTTTTTAAAAATTTTAAACCATTTTATCGCTTCTGTTTTTTCTTCTTGATGAAAATTTATAACACCTAAATAATAAGAACAGTTAGCGTTATAATCAGCGCAATGATTTAAAGCTTCTTGAAACATTTCTTCTGCTTTTTTATAACTCTTTTCCCCTAAAGAAGGATTCGGAAGTGTTTCTAAATAGGTTGTACCTTTTTCATAAGCATACATTGCAAAATCATAATACACCATTGCATTATCGGGATTTTCTTTAATAGCTTCAGCAAAACCTCCAACAGCTGTTTGAGCATCTGGAGCTACTTTTGCTGCATCTAATATTTTAATGATTTTTTTAGAAGGTGGTAAACATGCTTCATCTTCTTCTTGAGAAATTCCAAATTGAGAGATAAATAATGTTAAACTAATTAAGGTTAAATATTTTTGCAACATAACATGACTTTTTTGATTTTAATTATTTGGTTAATCTCAAGTATCATACCAAAAGGTATATATCGTAAAAACTACATAAAGGTTA
>CALPSU020000018.1 GCA_943326315.2 Chryseobacterium gleum | reverse complement strand
TTTACTGTATCAAATAATGAAGGCGAAGATGAACCAAAAACTCTTGCCGAATTCATGCTTGATGTAGCACTTTTAACAGATGCTGATCAAAATTCAAATGAAGAATTAAATCATGTAACAATGATGACTATTCATTCAAGTAAAGGTTTAGAATTTGAACACGTTTTTTTAGTTGGATTGGAAGAAAATCTTTTCCCTTCTCAAATGGCACTAAACTCTAGAACAGAACTTGAAGAAGAACGACGTTTATTCTATGTAGCAGTAACAAGAGCTAAAGAATCTTGCACACTTTCATTTGCTACTTCTCGTTTTATTTGGGGGAATTTGGTAACTGCTGAACCGAGTAGATTTATTGATGAAATTGATAAAAAATACTTACATTTTGAAATTTCAGAGCGCCGTGGAGGAAGATCATTAAACTCTAGAACTACACCTTTCGATAAACCATATATTGGTGGATTGAACAAAACGGTTTCAGCTCCAGCTCCTTCAGGAATGAAATCCGTAAATTCTGTTTCTCATTCTAGTAAAGGGGATGCATTAAGTTTAGATTTAAAAGTTGGCTATAATGTAAAACACGAACTGTTTGGAAATGGAAAAGTAACAACAATTGAAGGACAAGGAAGTGATAAAAAAGCAACTATTTTTTTTCCTGGTAAAGGAGCAAAAACTCTATTATTAAGATTTGCCAACCTTACTGTTCTAGAAGATTAAGATTAAACTAAAATGGATAACCTATTCCAAAACTTATGTTTGGAAAGAACGGAGTGTAATCTAATTTAGCTCTTTCAGTATCTATTTTCATTCTAATATCTTCACTTGTATGGTTATAATCAACGTTTGATGGTAGATATTTTTCATTAATAAAATTTTCAGTTGATACGATATCTTTATGATATTGAGAATGACCTTGAAAAAACCATCTTTCACCGGAAGGTAATCCTGGATTATGAACAGGGAAACCAATATCAACCCGAACTATAAAAAAATCAAAATCTCTTCTAAAACCTAAACCTGGAGCGATAGCTAATTCCTTATACCAATCACCAGAAAACTTACTTCCTGGCCGGTTATTATCTGCTCTTACTGTCCAAATATTACCCGCATCAACAAATAACGCTCCTTTCCATTTTTTTGTATACTGAAATCTATACTCAAAAGAAGTTGCTAATCTAATATCTCCAACCTGTATTTTCGTTCCATTAACATCATTATAATACTTATAAGAACCTGGACCTAAAGAACTTGCACTCCAACCTCTAACATCATTAGCTCCACCAGCAAAAAATGAATAAGAATAAGGCATTGAGGTCTGAGAGTTTCCATAGGTAACCCCCATACCTAATAACGTTCTAAAATTGAAACTTTTCTTCTTGTCAATTGGATAACTATAAATAATTGTATTATCAATTTTTGAAAATTGCGAATATACTAAACCATTTACCCTGTATAGACCTTTATACTGCCCTGAAGTATCTGCTTCTTGATGTTTTTTAAATAAAGACAACATATTACCTGCTAAATCAAAAGTTCCTAAATAATAAAACGATGAATTTAATTTTCTATTTCTCTTATTTTTATCTCGATACTCAAAAGAAACTTTCCAATCTTGCCATACAAATTGATCACTAAATGTATTACTTAAGAAGGGATTATTTTTCTGTTGTAAATAATCTTCAAATTGATTTGATTTTTTAATATTTGCAAATTTTATTACGGAAACAAATGGAATTCCCATCTGTACGGTTTGAGTATTTCTAATTTCATATTTCCAAGTATTATTCATTTGAATATTTTCAAAAGTATAAAGATCTCGCTTCTGAAAACTATAAGCCAAATCAAAAATAGTTTTAGCCAATCTTGATTTATTAGTTTTTGAAGGAGTTACAAGAAACAAACCGGGTAATTCTAATCTTAAAGATGGACCAATTTCAAATTGATAAAATTTATTTGTTACAGCCTTTAAATCGCTAGTATTTATGTTTGTTTCAATAATTGGAGGTTGAGCCTGTAATGAACTATTTATAGATAAAGTTAATTTCTCAGCACCTTTAAATAGATTTTTATTTGTATAATTCATTCCGGCAGACAAACCAAAAAAACCATTCGTATTTGTTATTCTTGTTTGAGTTCCAAACGTTTGTTTTTTTGATGGGGTTAAATAATAATGTATTTGAACTTTATCACTCTCAGGAACTTCAACAACTTCATATTTAACAGTTTGAAAAAGACCCGATTGCTGCATTCTAAAATATGTATTTTCAATGTTGCTTTCCTTAATCTCATCTCCTTTTTCAAGAAAAGATTGCATTTCCATTATATTAGGATTTAGAAAAAGCTCACCATTATATAAAAAATAAGCAGTTCTATTTGAAGCAAGTTCTTCTGAATGTCTTTTCTTTATTTGATTAAAATATACAGTATCTATCAATGGTAAATACTTCCCAGTCAACGAAAAACCAAGCTTACTTACTGAATCACTAAAATTACCTCTAAAAAGATTAGTGTCTAAAATATGAAAATAAATATCATCAATAAAGACTTTATGGTGCTTTAATACAATAAGACTATCGTGATTGAAATCTGAATGAATAACTTTTTCTTTGAAGATCAAGCCTAAAGTTGCAGTCATATCTTTTTTATTTGTATCTAAATCAAAAACAATATAACTTGGACTATATCCATAAACACCATCTTCCTTAATAAAACGAGATAGTTTTGTTCTATACTGATCTAAAAAATCAGAATCAAGAGGTTGATTAATTAAAGAATTGTCTTTATTTTTTATGAAATCATTATAAATAGATTTTATAATTTCATTCGTACATTCAGAATAAACAGAATCTATTGCATACCTATTTTTAGGCTCAATTCGATATTTCACTTTTACTTTTCGATTTCTCTTATACCTTATTTTCCCAGAAACCTCACCATAGTAAAACCCTTTTTTCTTTAAAAATGCATTTAACTGATCTATAGATTTAGAATACAACACACTATCAAAAACTACAGGTTTTTCTCCAACCTTATACTTTAACCATTCTCTAAGGAACATATTCGGCTCTAATGTATCTTTCAGCTGAATTGTTTTTTTCTTATAATAATCCTTTTTTTTACTTCTAGCTTCTTGTAATCTATTGAAATTAATCTTGTTTTCTCTATCTTTTCTTTGAATATTTTCAAAACGATTTTCTATATTTCTTCTATCTCTTTTTTGAGAGATACTAGTTGAATCAAATCTATTGAATAAAAATAAATTCCATTTTATCCCAATTAATTTTTTATTAGGCTGTTGTTTAATAATAGAAGATATTTCACTTTTTTCTATATGTTTTCCTATAATTTCAATTTTGTTCTTTTTTAATAAATAACGATCCTTCGGAACAAACTTCGTAGATTTACATCCAGCAATTAGAAATGCTATAATTAAAATAGAATATATGTGTTTTAAGAGTCTCAATGATTCGTTTTTAAACACAAAAATAATAAAAAGCACCGGTGGATAGTCTATCAAAGAATAAGATAAAGTGGATTCGTTCACTTCAACAGAAAAAATTCAGGGATCAACTTGGATTATTTATTGTTGAAGGAGAGAAAATGGTCAATGAGGCTATAGAAAGTAGAGGATTTGAAATAGTTTTCTTATGCCTTACAAAATCTAGCACAATTGTTCCTTCAAACCCAAATTATGAGGTTGTTTTAGCGTCTGAAGACGAATTAAAGTCTATTTCGACATTAAAAAATCCAAATAAATCATTAGTTATTCTTAAAATTCCAAATAAAACAGAAGTTAAATCTGATTTTAAAATAGCTTTAGATGGAATTCAAGATCCTGGAAATATGGGTACTATATTACGTCTAGCCGATTGGTTTGATGTAAAAGAAATTGTATGTTCAAAAGAAACTGTTGATATCTATAATCCTAAGGTAGTTCAAGCCAGTATGGGTGCCATATTTAGAATTAATGTAATTTATTGTGATTTAGTTGACTATCTGATTAAAGCTGAAAACCCTGTTTTTGGGGCTTTATTGGCAGGTGAAAATATTTATAAAAAACAAGTTAATCCAAAAGGAATATTAGTACTTGGAAACGAAGGTAATGGCATTTCTGAAAAAGTTATTCCTTTGATTACTGAACCCATAACAATTCCTCGTTTTGGTAAGGCTGAATCTCTGAATGTTTCAGTTGCAACCGGGATATTGTTATCAGAGTTTTTTAGAAGGTAATTTGTCTCATCCCTTCCCCTAAAACCATAGCTACAGCATTTGCTAAATTAAAACTTCTTACTTTTCCTGGAAATGGAATTGTAACCAAATGTTCCTTAAATTGTTCTATTATATCTGGATTCAATCCTTCAGCTTCTTTGCCAAAAATCAAATAATCACCGTGTTTTAATTCAGCTTTATAAAATGATTTTTCTGCTCTTGCTGAAAAGAAATAAATATTTGCTAATGGATCAATTGTTTTCACCCAAGAATCAAAATTATCGTGATGACAAATTTCTAAATCTGGCCAATAATCTAATCCTGCACGTTTTACTCTTGCGTCTGTAATTTCAAATCCTAGTGGATGAATCAAATGTAATCGACTTTTAGTAGCAACACATAAACGTCCGATGTTTCCTGTATTATTTGGAATTTGTGGTTCAACTAAAATTATATTAAAATTTAATTGATCGTATTTATCTATTACATTCATCTTTCTAATTTAACTTTAATTGCATCCACACATTTCATTCCATCAATGGCTGCTGAAATTATCCCTCCTGCATAACCTGCTCCTTCAGCACATGGATACAAACCTTTTACCTCTGGGTGTTCTAAAGTTATTTCATCTCTAGGAATTTGAACTGGTGAGGATGTTCGAGATTCTGGCGCATGTAAAACTGCATCGTTTGTCAAAAATCCATTCATCTTTTTATTAAATTCAACAAATGCTTTTTTCAGTCTTTTTGCTATAAAGGATGGTAAAACAGTATTTAAATCTACACTGGCCAATCCTGGAACATAAGATGATCGAGGAAATGTCGTCGAAACTTTTCCATCTACAAAATCTTTCAAACATTGAGCTGGAACTTTTTGAGTTTTCCCTGCAGCTTCCCAACATTTCTGTTCCACTTCTTTTTGAAAATCTAAAGCAATGAAAGGATTTTCTTTTGTGTAATTTGGTAAATCTTCAGGATTAACAGTTACCACAATTCCTGAATTTGAATAAGGATTATTTCGTTTTGAAGGCGACCATCCATTAGTAACCACCTCTCCTTCAGACGTTGCGCAAGGAGCAATAATACCACCTGGGCACATACAAAAAGAATAAACTCCTTGTCCGTCAACTTGAGTTACTAACGAATAGGAAGCTGGTGGTAAAAACTCATCGTTTAACCTCCCTGAATATTGTATTTTATCAATAAAATCTTGTGTATGTTCTACTCTGACTCCTAATGCAAATGATTTTGCTTTTAGTTGAATTCCTTTCTTATGTAATAGTTCAAAAATATCTCTTGCTGAATGTCCAGTAGCTAATATAACATTGGAAAACATTCTCTTTGAATTTGAATTTATTTCAACACCTTTAATTTCTCCTTTTTCAATTATTAAATCTGTTAATTTTGATTCAAAATGAACTTCTCCTCCGCAATTTATAATCTCATCACGAATTGCAATGATTATTTGAGGTAATTTATTTGTCCCTATGTGTGGATGAGCATCTATCAATATATCATCTTCAGCGCCAAAATGAACAAACCATTTCAAAGCTTTTAATACATCACCACGCTTTTTTGATCGTGTATATAGTTTACCATCTGAATAAGTTCCTGCACCTCCTTCACCATAGCAATAATTAGATTCTCCATTTACGATGGATTCTTTATTTAATTTTGCTAAATCTCTTCTTCTAGAACGAACATCTTTACCTCGTTCAAAAATTACTGGTTTTAATCCAATTTCAATTGCATGAAGCGCAGCAAATAAACCTGCAGGACCAGAACCTATTATTGCAATTTCAGGAGAATTAGATACATTTTTAGCCGAATAAAAAACCTCTTTCGGAATTTCTTCATCTTCCAAATAAACTTCAAAAGAACAGTTTATTTTTATGTTTGGTTTTCTAGCATCAATTGAACGCTTTCTCCATACAAATTTAAAATTGTCTGATGAAAGTTGTAATTCGTCTTTGATTCTGTTTTTTAGAAAAATATCATTTTTTGCTTGTTCAGGAGATACCTGAAATTGAATTTGTTGACTCATTAACCTTCAAAAATAAATGAAATCCATAATGTTTTATTGTACAATCTATCAATCGGATTAGATGGTTCTGTATGATCTTGAATAAATGAATTATTAAATCCTTGTGAATATTTAATTTCAACACCAAACTTAAAATAAGTTGCGAAAAATTCAACACCACCTCCTATTTGACCAAGATAATCGTCCTTTTTTATTTTAATAAAAGGATCGAGAGTCGATTGACTTGCTTTTTCTTGAGATTGAAGATCCATAGTGTATTGTGCACCAACTAATAAATATGCTGCAAAATTATTTAATCTCAAAGTTCTAAATTGCAACATTAATGGGAAATCTAAATCTGTTGACCCTACTCTTTTCTCATATGCTAAATTTTTCCCTAATGGATCTTTAGGATTTACAAATGTATAATTTAATACACGTTCCTGAAATGAAAGGGTAGGTACAAAACGTAATCTTACAACAGGTGTTCCTAATTTCAATGTTGTTACAATTCCAACTTGAGCTCCAGGAACAGCAGTACTTGTTAAAGAAATAAGCTTATAATCCTTATAAGCATTAACATTTTGATAAACAATAAAATCATTTTTATTAAACCCTAACATGAAGCCAAAACAAAGAACTTTTTCATCAAAATGTTTATAATTTTGAGGCTTCTCTTTCTGGCAAAATGCAGAAAAAGTTAGAATAGTGAGTAATAATAAAATAAATAATTTCATAAATGTGTAACGACTTCTAACATGAAAATATTGCTCTACCTAAAAAACTAAATTATTATTTCGTTCCACAATATATCGTTGCAATTCCACCTGAAACTAATTCAGCATTTACATTTTTGTACCCTAAACCTTTTAAAATTTCAATCATTTCATCCCCTTCAGGGAATGCTTCAATTGATTCAGGAAGATACGCATACGCATTTTCATCTTTAGAAATTCTTTTACCAAAAAAGGGAATTATATATTTTGAAATAAATCTGTATCCTTGTTTTATTGGGAATTTTTTAGGTTTAGAAAACTCTAAAATAACAACTTTACCACCAACTCTTATCACGCGTAACATTTCAGATAAACCAATTTCTAAATGCTCAAAATTCCGAACACCAAAACCAACAGTCAATGCATCGAAATAATTATCTTCGAATGGCAAATCTTCCGAATCGGCTAATTTCATTGAAATAATAGATTCAAATTTTCTGGCTTTCATTTTTTCTTTACCTACGTCTAACATTCCTGCTGAAATATCAACCCCTACAACTTCAATTGGATTTAATTTCAAGGAAGCAATAGCAAAATCTCCAGTACCAGTTGCAATGTCCAAAATTCTTTTAGGCTGAATATCTCTTAATTTATTAATCGCTTTTTTCCTCCAAATCTTATCAATACCCAATGACAAAAAATGATTTAAGAAGTCGTATTTTTTTGAAATATTATTAAACATTTCAGCAACTTCTTCTTTTTTAGATTTATCTGAATTACCGTAAGGCTTTACTTCTATTCTTGTCATTTTTTTATAGTTTTTAGTCGTTAGTTTTTAGTAATTAGTTTGCTCTCATTAAAAAACTAAATTCGCAATTATTTTATTTTTAAATTTCTTGACTTTTCGAACCTACACAGTCTAACAACTAACAACTAAGACCTAATAGCTAACTCAACTTCTTCAATCAATAAATCTTTATCTATGGAAACAACTCCACTTTTTTCGCATACTAATCCACCTGCTAGGTTAGCAATTTCAGCAATCTCTTTTATTGGTAATCCTGCAGTTAAACAAAGTGTTGCTATAGAAATAACCGTATCTCCAGCTCCAGAAACATCTGCAATATTTCTTATATGTGCAGGGATATAATGTTGCTCTTTACCATCTTTTATAAAAACACCATGCTCTGAAAGTGTTACAAAAGAAACAGTATTATTTAACTTTGATTCTAGTTTACTAACTGCATTTTCAAACTGATCTTTTTCTGAAAATGTAAAATTCATTCCCACACCTTCTTTTAATTCTTTTAAATTTGGTTTGAAAAGACTCACATTTTTATAAGCGAAAAAGTTTTTATTCTTAGGATCAACAGTTGTGTATACTCCTTTCGAATTAGCCAATGCTATAATTTTTTCAATTACATTTTCTGTTAGGACACCTTTATTATAATCTTCAAAAATAATAGCGTCAATATTACTTTCCAAAATAGTAGCAACCTTTGAAATAAGCTCCTCCTCCTCTAAAGAATTAATATCATTCGTTTGCTCAGAATCAACTCTTAATAGATGCTGATTATTACCAATAATTCTTGTCTTAACAGTGGTTTGTCGAGATGAACTAAAAATCAAACCTTCTGCAGAAATTGTATTCTCTTCTAATAATTCAAGCATTTTATCGCCTGATTTGTCATTACCAATAACAGAACAAATAATAGCTGAAGCACCCATTGAAACCAGATTTATAGCCACATTTGCTGCTCCTCCCAAACGATCTTCTTCCTTCTGAAGACTAACAATTGGAACAGGAGCTTCTGGACTCACTCTATTTACATTTCCTCGTAAATAGGAATCAATCATAACATCTCCTATAACAAGAATACGCTTTTGCTTAAACTGCTCAACTATTTCTTTAAAATTCATTTATTCAATTTTTCAAGAGATATTTTTATTCTTTTCATCGCTTCAGTTAATGTCTCTTCAGAAGCTGCATAAGAAATTCGAATACAATTAGGATCACCAAAAGCTTCACCTGAAACTAATGCAACCAACGCATCACTTAATAAGTACATTGCTAGATCTTCAGCAGAATTTATTTTTTTACCATTTGCTTCCTTACCAATAAAATGTGAAATATCGGGAAAAACATAAAAAGCACCTTCTGGCAAATTGGTTTTTACTCCTTCGATTGTGTTTAAAGCTTTTATTACTAAATCTCTTCTAGAATGAAAAGCAGAAATCATGTCTTTCAATACAGATGGATCTGCTTTCATAGCTGCAATAGCAGCCTTTTGAGTTATAGAACAAGTTGCAGAAGTAAATTGACCTTGAATTTTATTACAAGCACTTGCAATTTCTTTAGGCGCTCCAATATATCCTAATCTCCAACCTGTCATTGCCCAAGCTTTTGAAACACCATTTACAGTTATTACTTGGTTATAAATTTCAGGAAACTGAGCTAAACTCTCGTGTTTACCTGTAAAATTAATATGCTCATAAATTTCATCCGCAATTACATAAACATTAGGATGTCTTTGCAAAACTTCAGCCCATTCTTTCAACTCTTCTTTACTATATACAGATCCTGTTGGATTACATGGTGTTGAAAAAATAATTAATTTAGTTTTTGGAGTTATAGCTTTTTCTAATTGTTCCGCTCTAACTTTAAAATCATTTTCAATTCCTGCATGAACAATAACAGATTTTCCTTCAGCAACTTTTACGATTTCTAAATAAGAAACCCAATACGGAGCTGGAACAATTACTTCATCGCCAGGATTCACTAAACTTAAAACAACATTTGCTATTGATTGTTTAGCTCCGGTAGAAACAACTATCTGATCTTTTGGATAATTTAAATCGTTATCCCTTTTAAACTTTAAAGAAATACTTTCTCTTAAATCATCATACCCTTCAACAGGTGTATACATTGTAAAGTTATTATTCATTGCTTCAAGAGCAGCATCCTTAATAAATTGAGGAGTAAAAAAATCAGGCTCTCCTAAACTTAAAGAAATAATATCTTTTCCTTCTGCTTTTAATTCACGACTCTTTCTAGACATAGCAATCGTTGCCGATTCTTCCATTTCCATTAATCGTTTCGATAATTGAATCATTTTATTTGCTTTTTTTGATAGTTACAAACTTAGGTAAATTGTATAAATAAAGTAGAGGAATTTGGGAAAAATAGTCCTATTAAAGATAAATCACTAAATTCGCGCCCAATATGAATAATGAAAACTTTATCGATGTAAAACGATTAATACAGAGTAAAAATCCTGCAATGTACCGTTGGATACCAGACTTTATTATCCGATATTTAGAACGAATATTACATCAAAAAGAAATTAATAAATTCATAATTGATAACAAAAATGTTTACAATATTGAGTTTTGCGAACAAGTAATAAAATTACTTGATGTTAAAATTGAATTCATAGGTATTGAAAACATTCCTAAAACAGGGAAAATTGTTTTAGCGATGAACCATCCATTAGGTGGAATGGATGCAATGGCATTAGCTTCTGCTTTAAAAGGTCATAGAGAAGATTTAAAATTTATTGTTAACGACATACTATTAAATTTAAAAAATTTAAATGGCATTTTTCTAGGTGTAAATAAACATGGGAAAAACTCACTTTCTAAAAGAGAACAATTAGAAAATTTATTCGCAGCAGATGAAGCTGTTTGTATTTTTCCAGCTGGATTAGTTAGTAGAAAAAATAATGGTGAAATAATGGATTTAGAATGGAAAAAAACATTTATCACCATGTCAAAAGAACACAATCGAACAATAATACCTATTTATATTGAAGGAAATCTATCTAACTTTTTTTATAGACTCTCAAACATCCGAAAAAAAATTGGTATAAAGGCAAACATTGAAATGTTGTATTTGTCAAATGAATTTTTTAAATTGCATGGGAAGCATATCCGAATAATAGTAGGTAAACCAATTTCATTTGATTCTTTACCCCAAGAATTAAGTGAAAGAAAACAAGCATTTTGGGTAAAAGATAAAGTTTACGAATTACGAAATCATTCATTATGAATTTGAAAAAAGAAATAATAGCACCAATCGATAAATTCATTCTGAAAAAAGAGTTGAATACCGATCGTTTTATTCGTAAAACTAGAAAAGGAAATAATGAAATTTACATTATCAATCATCACAATGCTCCAAATACATTATTGGAAATTGGGCGACTTCGCGAAATTACATTTAGAGCTTCTGGAGGTGGCACAGGTGAATCGATTGATTTAGATGAATTTGATACTAGTGACATTTGCTACGATCAATTAGTAGTTTGGTCTCCTGAAGATGAGGAGATTATAGGAGGTTATCGTTACATAAAATGTATTAATACCTTAAATTTACCAAATAAAGAAATTCAACTTTCAACAAGTCATTATTTTGATTTTAGTACGAAATTTATTGAAGAATACTTACCTTATACTATTGAATTGGGAAGAAGTTTTGTACAGCCAAATTTCCAACCTTCCATAAATCCTAAAAAAGGATTATTTGCCCTTGATAATATTTGGGATGGTTTGGGAGCGCTAATAGTAATTAATCCTAGCATAAAATATTTCTTCGGTAAAGTAACTATGTATCCAACTTATGATAAAGAAAGTAGGGATTTCTTACTTCACTTTATGCGTCACTATTTTCCAGACAAAGAAAATTTAATGAAACCTTTTCATCCATTAATTCAAGAATATAATAGTCAATTGTATGAAGAAATGTTGAATGAACTAGACTTTAAAGAAGGATTCAAAATTTTAAACTCTTTTGTAAGAGAACGAGGTGAATTTATCCCCCCTTTAGTAAATATTTACATGGGATTATCACCAAATATGAAAACTTTCGGAACGGCTGTTAATACTGAATTTGGTGATGTAGAAGAGACTGGTATATTAGTCACTATTGCTGATATTTATGAGGAAAAAAAAGAAAGACACATTCGAACAATGTGATTTTCATATTTCATTTTAGGGACAGGGCATGCCCTATCCCTACAAATTAAATTATTAAAATTATAATTCCACAACCATTTCGTGCTTTTCAATCAATTTTCTTAAATTAATTAAAGCATAACGCATTCTTCCTAATGCAGTATTGATACTAATATTCTCCAATTCTGAAATATCTTGGAAAGATAAATCTTGAAATATTCTCATTTTTAAAATGTCTCTTTGGGTTTCTGGGAGATATTCAACTAATCCAACCATTTGAGATTCTAATTCACTTCTTGTTATTTTTTCTTCAATATTTTCATCCGTAAATTTCAGAGTACTGAAAATTGAAAAATCTGGATTAATTGAAGAAGATTCATTAATTATTCGAACTCTAGAAGTACGGCGAAAATGATCTATCACAAGATTATGAGCAATTCTCATAGCCCACGGTAAAAATTTACCTTCTTCATTGTAAGATCCAGATTTTAAAGTATTTATCACTTTAATAAAAGTTTCCTGAAATATATCTTCCGTTAAATCATTATCACGAAGTTTTATATTAATAAAACGGTAAATTTTATTTTTGTGACGTATCAATAGAATTTCGAATGCCTTTTCATTTCCATTAATATACGCATTTATGAGTTCTCGGTCCTCTGTTTTTTTACTAATCATAATTCACTCATTTATAAGTAAAACAATTTGTTTTGTACTTGAAATTTTAAAAGAGTAGAATTATATCTATAGGCTCACCGAATTTTTTGAATAATTATTTAAAAACGAAAATACATAAAAAATGTTAAAGTACAAATTTTAAGAGTTTTTTTACAAATAAAAATGATTAAAGTAAGATAAATTAATAATTGAACTCAGCTTAAGTTATAAATATTAAAAGTTTCGGTGAATAATAAATGAAACTAAAAAAGTACAAATTCTTTTGTCAATTAATCTTTAGTCTTGACTATCTTTGGAAACGCCAATTAGAAATGGATAGCCAATGCAAAAATACATTGAAATAAAAGGAGCAAGAGTTCACAATCTAAAAAATATTGATGTTAAAATTCCTCATGGAAAATTAACCGTTATTACTGGCTTATCCGGCTCAGGAAAGTCCTCGTTAGCATTTGACACATTATTTGCAGAAGGTCAAAGAAGATATATCGAAAGTCTATCTTCTTATGCTAGACAATTTCTTGGAAAACTAGATAAACCTGAGACAGATTATATAAAAGGAATATCTCCTGCAATTGCAATAGAACAAAAAGTAATTTCAAACAATCCTCGCTCTACAGTTGGAACTAGTACTGAAATTTACAATTATATTAAAATATTATTTGCTAGAGTTGGGAAAACATACTCTCCTATTTCTGGATTGGAAGTAAAAAAACATACTGTTTCCGATGTTGTAGACTACCTGAAAGATCAAGAAGAAGGTAAAAGAGTAATGATACTCGCTCCGATTCATGGATTTACTAAATATGGCATTGAAAGACAATTAAATTTGTTAAAAGACCAGGGTTATGTTAGACTTTTTCTAGATAAAGAAACACTTAATATCGAGGATGTTTTAAATGATATTCCATCCAACATCGAAAATGCTTATTTATTAATTGATAGAATAAAAATTGATTTTTCAGATGAAAATGATAACGGAAGAATTAGTGATTCAATTAATTTAGCATTTTCTGAAGGCGAAGGGTATTGTAAAATTTTTCTACCAGACAGTGAAATATTTGTACCGTTTTCGTCAAAATTCGAACTTGACGGCATTGAATTTCAAGAACCAAATGAACATTTTTTTACTTTCAATAATCCATTTGGTGCCTGTAAAAAATGTGAGGGATTTGGTCAAGTAATTGGAGTAGATCCAAATTTAGTTTTTCCTAATAAAAGTCTATCTGTTTATGAAGGAGCAATTTCACCATGGAAAGGAGAAACTATGGGAGAATATTTAAATGAATTAATTTTCAATGCTAAAAAATTCGATTTCCCTATTCATCGTCCAATTGCAGAATTAAGCAAAAAAGAATATGAAGTTTTATGGACTGGAAATCAATATTTTGAAGGTTTAACTAAGTTTTTTAAATTTTTAGAATCACAAACTTATAAAATTCAATATAGAGTAATGCTCTCTAGGTATAGAGGAAAAACAGAGTGTTCGGATTGTAAAGGAACTAGACTTAGAAAAGATGCAAATTACGTTTTAGTAAATAACACTTCTATTACCGATGTAGTATTAATGCCTGTTTCAACTAGTTTTGATTTTTTTAAAAATCTAGAACTAAATGACTACGATAGACAAGTTGCAAAACGAATTCTACCAGAAATTGTTAACAGATTATCCTTTTTAAACGAGGTTGGTTTGGGTTATTTAACTCTTAACCGTCAATCCAATTCGCTTTCTGGAGGCGAATCTCAACGTATAAATCTTTCAACATCTTTAGGAAGTAGTTTGGTAGGTTCCATGTATATACTCGATGAACCAAGTATCGGTCTTCACCCAAGAGATACACATCGATTAATTCAAGTTTTAAAAAACCTTCGTGATTTAGGAAATACGGTTATCGTAGTAGAGCATGAAGAAGAAATGATGAAAGCTGCAGATGAAATTATAGACATTGGCCCTATGGCAGGTATTTATGGTGGTGAAGTTGTTTTTCAAGGTAATTTCAGTCAATTAATAGATAATGAAAAAAGTTTAACTGCTAAATACTTAACTGGAAAAGAAATAATTCCAGTCCCAACAAAAAGAAAAATAACTAAAAACAAATTAACTATAAACGGTGCTCGTCAAAACAATTTAAAAAACATATCCGTAAACTTTCCTTTGAATAGTTTAGTTTGCATTACAGGAGTAAGTGGTTCTGGTAAATCAACTTTGGTGAAAGACATTTTATATCCAGCTATACGAAAAGAATTAGGTCAATTTGGAGATTTTCAAGGAGACTTTACCGAATTAACCGGAGATTTCAAACTAGTAAAAGCTGTTGAATTCATTGATCAAAATCCGATTGGTAAATCTTCTCGAAGTAACCCAATTACTTATGTAAAGGCTTTCGATGATATTCGTGATTTATTTTGCAGACAACAAATTTCAAAAGTTAGAGGTTATAAACCTGGATTTTTTAGTTTCAATGTAGAAGGTGGTAGATGTGAAGTTTGTGAAGGTGAAGGTGAAATAACTGTTGGAATGCAATTTATGGCAGACGTTCATTTACCTTGTGATAATTGTAATGGAAAACGATATAAATCTGAAACATTAGAAGTTGAATATCGTGGGAAAAACATTGCTGATATTTTAGAAATGGACATTCAATCAGCGCTAGATTTTTTCAAAGAAGGGACAGATAAAATTGAACAAAAAATAGTTGAGAAAATTCAACCTCTGGTAAATGTAGGACTAGGCTATGTTTCTCTTGGACAATCTTCTAGTACATTAAGTGGTGGAGAAGCCCAACGTATAAAACTCGCTTCCTTTTTAGCAAAAGGTGGAAGTACTCCCTCTACTCTATTTATCTTCGATGAACCAACAACAGGACTTCATTTTCACGACATTAATAAACTGATTATTGCTTTTAAAGAGCTAATAAATGCAGGACATTCAGTGCTAGTAATAGAACATAATACGGAAGTAATTAAATGTTCAGATTGGATTATAGACATTGGTCCTGAAGGAGGAAATCTTGGAGGAAATGTTGTTTTTGAAGGAACACCTGAACAATTAGTTTTGGTAAAAGGAAATTATACTGGTGAGTTTTTGAGAGGGAAAATATGAACGAAAATTTAGATATACTCAATACCTATATTTTTTTTGATTTAATTTAAAAAAATCAATTCACAATCATTTTTTTCATAAACACATTGTCATTACTTTCAATTTTTAAGAAATAAATCCCTTTAGGTTGATTCATTAAATCGATTTCAGAAGTAAAAGAACTGGAATTAAAAATAATTAAACCAGCAGAATTGAAAATCTTCATCGAATTTACTTCTAAATTTGAAAATGAAACAACAAACTTTCCTGAACTTGGATTAGGAAAAACATCAATTATACTAAGATTTGATAAATTTTCCAAACCTAAAAATGTAAATAAAAAACCAGCTGAAGTATTTTTACAACCATTCACATCCGTTATTTCTACAGAATAAGTTCCCGTTTGAATTGGAGAATAAATTTGTGATGTTTCACCATTCAATAGATTATTTCCTAAAAACCATTGATAATATGTTGCTATACTTGAACTTAAAAAAGTTGAACTAGAAGTAACAATTGGAATTAAGGGTGAATTATTTACAGTAACTATAACCTGGTCCGTATTAGTACAATTGTTTAAATCTGTTCCGGTTACAGTATACGTTAAAGTTCCATTTGAAGGGATGAATGATTGACCATTAATAACATTATTATCCCAACTATAATTCATAGCTCCAGAGGCTAATAAAACAACCGAATTTCCGAAACATATTTGTTGATCATTCCCTGCTGAAACTAAAGGTAAATTATTTACAGTAACATTTACTTGGTCTGTATTAACACAATTATTTAAATCTGTTCCGGTTACAGTATACGTTAAAGTTCCATTTGAAGGGATGAATGATTGACCATTAATAACATTATTATCCCAACTATAATTCATAGCTCCAG
>CALPSU020000017.1 GCA_943326315.2 Chryseobacterium gleum | reverse complement strand
TCTATTGCCCCAGAACTTCCTCCATTACATAATACATTTGTTTGCGTTAATGAAATAGAAATTGGAAGAGAAGGTTGAGTAATAGTTGTATTTGTAGTTGCAAAACATCCACCTGAATTTCCATTTGAATCGTGCACATTTACAGAATAATTACCAGACAATAATCCTATTATATCTTGTAAAGTAGAACCATTGCTCCAAGAGTAAGTATATGGCGCCGTTCCTCCCGAAACAGATAAGTCAATAGCCCCAGAACTTTCACCATTACATAAAATATTTGTTTGCGTAAATGAAAGAGATATGGGAAGTGAAGGTTGTGTTAGTGTAACGGAAAGTGTTGTAGTGCATAAATTCGCATCTATAATTGTGACAGCGTATAAACCAGCAGTTAAATTAGAAAAAGTGCTATTTGCTTGATTAGGACCATTGTTTAATTTGTAAGAATAATTAGGAGAACCACCACTTACGTTAACTGTAATTGACCCACCATTTCCTCCAAAACAATTTACATTTGTTTGAGAAAATATTGAAGCGGATAAAGCTAAAGGTTGAGATATAGAAGTCGATGTTGACCCGACGCATCCATTTATATCCGTTATATTTACTGAGTATGAATTGACACCTAGATTAGAGATATCTTCGGATGTAAACGAGTTTGACCAATTGATAGCGGTCGTTGAATATGGAGGAGAGCCAGGAGTTATAGTTAAATCAATAGATCCGTTTGTTAAACCATTACATGAAATATTAGTAGGTATAGCTGAAATTATAGAATTGAATTTTGTCAAATTAATTTTAACTGTATCCTTAATGTATGGGCAGCCAAGTGTATTAGTAGGTGTTAGAATAAGAGTTGCTATTCCATTATTGATTTCGTCTGTGGATGGAGTATAGGATAAACTTAAATCTGTATTATTTGTGTTAAAAGTCCCTAATCCACCACTCCAAATTCCTGTATTTGTTTGAGATACTGTTGCATTTATTTGAATAGTTGGGATTGGATCGCTGCATGTTGTTATGTCGTTACCTGCTCTAGCGGTTGGAATATAGACAAAAGAGCTAACATTTAATACATCACTAGCAACAGGACAACCTGATCCATCACTTATGGTTAATGTGTAATTTCCTATAGAAGAAAATGTTATTGGAACCGAATTATTGTTACTAATAATTGAGTTAACTAAACTGCCATTTGAGTTTGTCCATGTATAGGTGTAAGGTGCAGTTCCTCCTATAGCAGTTCCAAAAGTTGTAACATTTCCACCTTCACAAAGTGCGATATCCGGCCCTGCATCAGCAAATAGAGTAGGATAGATAGAAACGGAAGAAGTGCTACACCAATTTGCTGGAAGAGTACCAGGACATGTTGTGTTTATTAATGGGGTTCCACAAACTTGATAACTAATTGTAGTTGGATAGTTCGGTTGAGGAGTTACAGATACGCTAGAAATACCTTGGTTGTATAGTAAACCGGAAACACCTATTTGTCCACCATTAATATTTGACAAATAGTTATTATAGTAATTAGAAGAATGTCCGTTTTGTAAAATTGAACTCCAAGTTACAGAAGAAGGTTCTAACCCATAAACAATCAGTTGTTTAGAACAACCATCAGCTGTTATTATATCGCCTGGACCAGATGGGGAAGCTACTGAAGTAACAGTGATATTATAATCTGTAGATCCCGTTCTGCAAAATGAAAAATAATATGGGCCTGGACCTGAAGGACAAAACGTGTGCCCTGCATCATAAACAGTAGAATTACAGTCATTTAAGCGGATTTTAGTGTTTCCATTTGCGCCAGCAACATTAAAGAGAATACCTCCTGAGTTTGCATTTACTGTTACCTCCAATGTTAGGCAATTATAATTGGAAGCATAACCACAACATTGGCCATATCCATTTGACGGAATAGTAATAGGAATATTTTGAGACGCTGAAGCACTTGAAGTTAAATTCACAGCTATAACCGGAGTAGGTGTTTCAGGATTTGGACCACTGCTTTGATAAGTGCAATTGAAGTCTTGAGATATCAGAAAAAATGGCATGAATAGGCCTATTAATAAAATAACAATTAATTTCATTTTTCGCTTTTAAAGTGTTGATATCCAGTAAATAATTGTGTGATATATAAAACTAAATATTATTTTCTAGTTAAAATTGTTAATAAAACCTAAAAAATAAAAAGTAAAAAAAGTAAATTACATACCCTCTACTTAAAGGAATATAGTAACTTTGCGCCCCGTAGTTACATTTCATAAATTATACATGTCAAATTCAACAAAGTACATTTTTGTAACAGGCGGGGTTACTTCGTCTTTAGGTAAAGGAATAATTGCCGCTTCATTAGCTAAGTTGTTGCAAGCTAGGGGTTATTCAACAACAATTCAAAAATTAGATCCTTATATAAATATTGATCCAGGAACATTAAATCCTTATGAACATGGTGAATGTTTTGTAACGGATGATGGAGCTGAGACGGATTTAGATTTAGGTCATTATGAGCGTTTTTTAAATGTTCCAACGTCTCAAGCAAATAATGTTACAACAGGAAGAATTTATCAATCCGTAATTGAAAAAGAACGCAAAGGTGAATTTTTAGGTAAAACGGTTCAAGTAATTCCACATATTACTGACGAGATAAAAGAGAGAATTCAATTACTTTCCAAAAAAGGAATTTTTGACATTGTAATTACCGAAATAGGTGGTACTGTTGGCGATATTGAATCACTTCCATACGTTGAAGCTGTTCGTCAAATGATGTGGGAATTTGAAAATGATTGCATCGTAATTCATTTAACATTAGTGCCTTATCTTGCAGCTGCAGGAGAGTTAAAAACAAAACCAACCCAACATTCTGTAAAACAATTATTAGAATTAGGTGTACAGCCAGATATTTTATGTTGTAGAACAGAGCATGAATTAGATCTTACATTGCGTAAGAAAATTGCGAAATTCTGTAATGTAAGCATGAATGCTGTAATTGAAGCAAGAGATGCGAGTACAATATATGAAGTCCCATTATTAATGCAGAAAGAAGAACTTGATAAAGTAGTTTTAGAAAAATTAGGTCTTTCAAGTAAATCAATTCCAGATTTAGATAATTGGAAAAAATTCTTGGCATTAGTTGATAATCCAACACACGAAGTGAATATTGGTTTAGTAGGGAAATATGTTGAATTAAAAGATTCTTATAAATCAATTAGTGAAGCATTTATTCATGCAGGAGCTGCAAACGATTGTAGAGTGAATGTTAAATGGATTCATTCTGAAAAATTAACGAAAGCCAATTTGAAAGAAGAATTGGATGGTTTAGATGGTATTTTAGTTGCGCCAGGTTTTGGTTCTAGAGGAATATCAGGGAAAATTGAAGCAGTTCGTTATGCAAGAGAAAACAAAGTTCCATTCTTTGGAATATGTTTAGGGATGCAATGTGCTGTTATTGAATTTGCTCGACATGAATTAGGATGGCAAGATGCTCATACTACAGAAATTGCGGAAGATTCTAAATACCCAGTGATAAGTATGATGGAAGAGCAAAAAAGTATCGCCAACATGGGAGGAACGATGCGTTTAGGAGCTTACAAATGTCAATTAAAACCAGAATCTAATTCTTCATCTGCATACAATACCGATTTAATATACGAACGTCATAGACATCGTTTTGAGTTTAATAATGCTTATTTAGAAGATTTTGAAAAAGCAGGAATGATTGCGACAGGTAAAAATCCAGAGACAGGTTTAGTTGAAGTTGTTGAGATACCTAGCCATCCTTGGTTTGTTGGAACTCAATTTCATCCAGAATATAAAAGTACAGTAGCAAATCCACACCCTCTTTTTGTTGCTTTTATTAACGCATCAATCACATATAATAAAAAATAAGAAATGGACAAAAAAAGTATATTTGGTCTAGTATTGATTGGTTTAATTCTTTCTGTTTTTACAATTGTAAATCAACCAACACCAGAAGAAAAAGCTAAATTAGAAAAAGAAGCTGCTAAGAAAGAAGCAATATCAGTAGCTAAATCAAAAGTTGCAAAAACGAAAGAGGTAGAAGTTAAAACTCCTAAATCTGTAAGTAAAAATCAAGATTCAAGTCCTTTATTTATTGAAAAAGGGGAATTAATTCGTTTAGAAAATGAAAAAATAATTGTTGATTTTTCTACTCAAGGAGGAAAAGTTGCAGCTGTTTATTTAAAAGAATTTGAATCGTATAAAGATTTCGCAGAGAAAAAAGGAAAGAAAATTCCTTTGAAATTATTTCAAGACGGAGATGCTTCAAACGAGTTGGTTTTCCCAATAAATGGGAAAGATTTTAGAACTGGAAAATTAGGATTTGAAGTTAAAAAACAAACAAAGAATTCTATTATTTTCACTGTATCACCAAGTAAAGGTCAGTCTATTGAGTATGTGTATACATTGAAAAAAGATGCTTACGACTTAGATTATTCGATTAATCTAAATGGATTTGGTGGAAAAGTTACGGCTCAAAATATTCAAATGAAATGGAATACTGCATTTAGAAAAACAGAGAGATTATTTAAATCTCAGCGTATGGTTTCTACTGTTTGTTTCATGAATAATAAAAAAGGACTTGATTATTTAAGTGAGACAGCAGATGATTACCAAGAAGCAGAAGAAGATGTTGATTGGGTAGCATTTAAACAAAGTTACTTTTCTTCTATTCTTCGTTCGGATAATGGATTTTCTAAAACAGGATCAAAATTCAATATCAAAACTTATAAAGAAGGAGACGACAGAATTTATTCTCATTTGAAAGATTATTCTGCAACTGTTAATTTAAATGTTAAAAATGCAGAGAACGCAACGATTAACTTAAATTGGTATTTTGGACCAAATGATTTTAAAGTTTTGAAATCGTACGATAAAGGATACGATGATATTATCAATTTTGGATGGGGATTATTCCGTTGGATTAATATGTATGCTGTAGAACCAATTTTTAGTTTTTTCGCTAGCACTGGAATGGGAATTGGAATTGCAATTTTGATGTTGACATTGGTTCTAAAATTAATTTTAATGCCAATTCAATGGAAAATGTATGTTTCCTCTGCTAAGATGAGAATTTTAAAACCAGAAATTGACGAGTTAAATGCTAAATTCCCTAATAAGGATGATGCTATGAAAAAACAAGTTGAAATGATGGCATTGTATCGTGAGTCAGGCGCAAGTCCATTAGCTGGCTGTATACCAATGTTGATTCAGATGCCGATTCTTTTAGCTGTTTTCCGTTTCTTTCCAGCTGCTTTTGAAATGAGACAAAAATCATTTGTTTGGGCCGAAGATTTGTCTTCATACGATTCAATTTGGAATTTTGGAGTAAGCATTTGGCCTTATGGGGATCACATGAGTTTATTCACTCTATTGATGGCTGCAACAACTTTGGTTTATACGTATTTAAACAGTGGAAATGTTCAACAACCTCAACAACCAGGTATGCCAAACATGAAAGTAATCATGTATATTTTTCCAATAATGATGATCTTTATTTTCAATGATTATTCTGCTGGTTTAAGTTACTATTACTTTATTTCAACATTGATTTCAATTTTAATGATGGTTGCAATTAAACAATTTTTCGTTGACGAAGATAAATTGAAAGCTAAAATGGCAGCTAAGAAATTAGAAAAATCAACGACTGTTAAAAAGAAATCAAAATTTCAAGAGCGTTTAGAGCAAATGCAAAAAATACAACAAGAACAAAAAAATGCTCGTAAAAAATAATGTTAAGTTTTAAGTTTAAAAAGCTACTTCGATTGAGGTAGCTTTTTTTATTATATTTAAATGCATGATGAAGCTTGTGATACTTCCTGAAATTCCAAATCAACCGAGTGAATTTGAAATGTTAGTCGGTAGTTATCTGCTTGGGATAATTCTAATTGGTATAGGCATATTATCTTTTGTACTAACAAAAGACCGCTTTAAAAATAGAAATTGGAAAAAGGGAATATTTCCAACAAAATTATTTTTTAATCGGGACAATCTTTTGCTTGCTTACCTTTCTTTGGCTGCAAATATTATACGAAGAGACAATCGTGATACTGCAGCTAAATCGATGTATATTTCTAGTTTTGTTAAAAAAGAATTTTCAACTTGCAATTTTGATTATAACGCTTCTCTAAAGTTTTTTTTAAAACATCCAATTCAAATTGATACAGTTTGTTTTTGGTTGAATGAACACGTAAAAGAAGATAGAGCTAAACTTCAAATTATTAATTTATTGATTGCTATCTCAAAAATAGATGGTGCATTAGTTAAAAATGAATTATGGTTGTTAAGAGAGTTAGTTCGGCAATTAAATTTAGATCAAAATGATTTAGATACAATTTTGGCTATCTATTTTAAAGCAGAATCAAAATCAAATTTTTCAAGTTCTAATATGACGAACAAGGAAAATGCGTTAAATGTTTTAGGATTAAATCAAAACGTTACTCTAAAAGAAATAAAAAAAGCATATAGAAAATTAGCAATGATTCATCATCCAGATAAATTTATCCAAGAAGGGGAAAACGAATTAAGATTGGCTCAAGAACGATTTTTAAAAATACAAGAAGCATATGAATTTCTAATAAAGTCATGAAATTATAAATAATTCAATATTCAATATCAAATATTATTCAGCCATTTCATAACATCCACACCATCTGCATAATCGTTTAATTTTGGTGATTGTGCTTCACCAAAAGGAATGTAGTTATGACCAACAATAGCTTGAATGTTTTCTTTTTGAAATTCTAAGAAATTATCGATTGTTTTTTGAGTTTCGTAATACTGATAATGAACCATCGATAAAGGAGAAAATAATTCTTCAGACTCACGTAGTAAAACAAAATTATTATCCAATAACTCCATTAAATTCATTAAATAAACGGCCTTATTGTAATCGTAATTATTTGCATATTTATGATGATTAACAATAGGATGGTAGTCAACAATTGCTTCGAAAAAACGATTTAAATTAAAATCTTTAGGTATTAATAAATGAGATACATTTCTGCATCCTAATCCATAATAACTAAAAATATCTTTTCCTAAGGCTGTTAATTCTTCTTTCGATTCATTTCCTGTTATTACAGCAATTGAAGTTCTGTTTTTTCTAAATAGGTGAGGGTAGTGGCCAAAATATTGTTCAAAGTATTTAGTTGAATTATCACTTCCTGTAGCGATTATCGCATCAATTTCACCTAATTTTCCAAAAGAAAAAGTAATTCTGTTTTTCAACGATGGGGCATATTGAATTAATAATTCAGAAAGTGCTGGCAAAAGTGTGTTGTCGTCTGAACTAAGTTTCGCTACGACGTTATTTCCTGAAAGTAATACACATAGAAAGTCATGAAACCCAACCAATGGAATGTTACCAGCCATAATAATTCCAATCCTTTTAGGGGTGGAGGTATACGTGTAATCATTTAACCAAGTAGTAAGATTCTCTTTAGATAATTGGTTTCCTAATGAAGATAATGATTGCAATACGTTTTCCTTTGAAAACCATCCGTTTAAAACAAATTGTTTGTTAATTATTTCTTGTAGTTTTTGATATTCGATTTCGGTTGATCCTATTGAAAAACCAGACCATGTTTCTTCATTACCTAGTGCGGTCATCAATTTACCTAATTGAACAAAACCTTGTATTTCATTTTCTCTTTTCACACCGTAAAATTAACCTCTAAGAATCAATATTACGAGAAAAACATTGTTTTTTTAATGAAATCAATATCTAAATCCATTTTAGCTTCCTATCTTTGCGTATTAAAAAAATATAACAAAAATTAATATAAGATAAAATGGCAATAATGATAACCGACGAATGCATTAATTGTGGTGCATGCGAGCCAGAATGTCCAAACAATGCAATTTACGAAGGTGGCGCTGAATGGCGTTATTCTGATGGAACATCTCTTAAAGGTATGATTACAACTTTAGATGGTGATGATCTTGAAGCAGATAAACCTTTTGAGCCAAAAGATATGGATGTTTATTTTATTGTAACTGATAAATGTACAGAGTGCGTTGGATTTCATGATGAACCTCAATGCGCAGCTGTTTGTCCAGTAGATTGCTGCATCGATGACCCTGGTTATAGAGAGTCCGAAGAAGAATTATTAGCGAAGAAAGATTTTATGCATTTATAAGATTAACAATTTAAAATTTGAGTCCATCCATTAAAGGTGGACTTTTTTTATAGGATTTAATTTACAAAATGAATGCTTAAATTATTTATATACATAACCATAGGTTAATAATTGAAAATTATTTAATGTTTAGGTTGTTATTCTCGAAAAACTAACTATTTTTGTGGCGGGGTAAGTCTTGTACGACCAGCTCCTTCCAATTCCTCCAGGACGGGAACGTAGCAAAGGTAGGAAGTTGAGCGGTGCGATATAAGTAGCTTGCCCCTCTTTTTTTAAATTAATTTTTAATGAATAGCCCAAGGTTTTTAATCTTGGGCTATTATATTTTAAAAGAATTAATTTAGTATAAAATCTGAAATTGATAAAATCAGTTCTTTTGAAATTTTTAAGTCAGGATTATTATAACTTGCAATATTCTCTTCTTTATTTCCTTTAATAATTTTTAGTACATGATTCATGTCCTTAATTAGAATAAGTTTAGCTGTAGGGTAAGCATTTGATAGAAGTTTTGCATCCTCTTCTTTCACTTGAATGTCATATGTTCCTTGAGCTATTAATACAGGTATTTTTAATTTATTAATTTCTATTTGAGGATCGTATTTAAACCAAGAAATTAAATAGGGTTGAACGCTTGGTCTGAAAATTGAGAATAGGAGAGGGTTAATAGACGTAACTGTATATCCATTTTTTAAGCTGTCAATTATCCCATTACTATTTTCAATAATATCTTTTGATTGAGAACTCAATTGTTCTTTTAATATTTTATCGGACGATTTCCCAATTCCTGAAATGGAGACAAATTTATCAGCTTCTGTAGCTGCAATCATCCCTATTAATGAGCCTTCACTGTGACCTATAATAGTTATTGAAGTAAATTTTTTATCTTGACGGATAAATTTAATCCAATCTTTTGTGTCATTAATGTAGTTTTCGAAACGTAAATCTTTTTCACTTATTCCTGCAGAATTTGATTCTTCAACTCCTCTTTTATCATAGCGAATAGTTGCAATTCCTTTTTTTGATAGTTCTTCGGCTAAAAATTTTAATGAATTATTTTTCATCATTTTATTATTTCCATTTCTATTGGTAGGGCCAGATCCGGAAATAATTAGTGAAATAGGTCCTTTTTCAAATTTTTCCGGTATAGTTAATGTGCCGAAAATTTGTCCTTTTGAAGTTTCTAAAATAACAGTTGTTTCTTTGAAATCTTTACTGTGAAGAGTTGAAGATAGGGATTGAAAAGTAAATAAAATTGAAATTACGAATAGAAATAAGAATTGAGTAAAATTTTTCATTTTAGGATATAATTTTTAGATTAAATATTCAAGTCTAAAATTAAACAGTTTCTGCTTATATTTACATTCATAAATAAAATTTACTATGAAAAAAACAATTCTATCTTTTTTATCATTCTTGTTTTTAGGAAGCACACTTCTTTCTCAAGAAAATTTAACGTATCAGAAACCACCGCAAGAAATAATGCAGTTAGTGGATTATGAGCGTGCACCATCTGTTTTAATGGATAGTAAAAGTGAATTCATTTTATTTACATATCGGAATACATATAAAAATCTAGAAGATTTATCTCAAGAAGAAATGAAATTGGGTGGGTTGAGAATTAATCCGATTACAAATATTTCGAGTACGATTACGTATATAAATAATTTAAAACTTAGAAAGTTTAAAGGAACTGAATTAATTCAAGTTTCAGGCTTACCTATAAATCCTAAAATTGCTTATATTACTTGGTCACCTGACGAAAAAACAATTGCATTTACAAATACATCAAGTCTTGGTGTTGAATTATGGGTTATAGATATTTTATCAGGACGCGCTCATAAAATAACAGACGCCAATTTAAATGCAAATATGGGTAGTCCTTTTTCATGGTTTTCAAATAGTCAATCGATTTTAGTGAAAATGTTACCTAATGTTAGAACTGATTTAATTAATACTTCTAAAGCATTACCTACTGGTCCAACTATTACAAATAGTAATGGTTCTAAAGCTCAAAATAGAACATACCAAGATTTATTGAAAAATAAAATGGATGAACAAAATTTTGAAACTCTGATTACTTCTGAATTGTTTGAGGTAAAATTAGATGCATCCAAAAAGCTATGGAAAGAGAAAGATATGTGGTCAAGTTTATCTATGTCTCCAGATAGAAATTATATTTTAGCTTCAAAAATGCAGAAGCCTTTTTCTTATTTAGTTCAGTATGATCGCTTTGCATTTAATTCTACGGTCTATAATTTAGATGGAAGTTTGGTTATGGAAGTAAATAATGTTCCTTTATCTGAAGTTCTTCCAAAAGGGACAATGGCTGTAAGAGTAGGTAAGAGAAATTTAGCTTGGAGATCTGATAAAGCTGCAACATTGTATTTTGTTGAAGCCCTTGATGGTGGTGACCCAGAGAAAAAAGTAGATTTTAGAGATGAAGTTTTTCAGTGGGTAGCACCATTTACTTCTGCACCAACAACTATGGTAAAATCAATTCAACGCTTTGAACAGATATATTGGGGGAATGATGATATTGCAGTTTTAGTGGATGATTGGTGGAATACAAGGATTACAAAAACATACGTTTTCAATCCTTCAAATGCTTTAATTTCTCCAAAAATAATTTTTGATAGAAATTCTCAAGACGCATATAGTGATCCTGGGGAGTTTGAATTAATTAAAAATCAGTATGGTAAATATGTTTTAAGTTTGATTAAAAATGAAGCATTATTATTAGGGAATGGTTTTACAGAGAAAGGCCAATTTCCTTTTGTAGATAAAATGAATTTAGTGACATTGAAAAAGCAACGTTTATATCTTTCAAAATACACAGATAAGAAGGAAACACTAGTTTCTTTTTCGAATATTGAGAAAGGAGAAATAGTAGTTAGTATTGAATCATCTACTGAATATCCAAATTATTATGTTAGAAATATAAAAGGAAATTCTAAACCAATTCAGATTACTGATTTTAAAAATCCATTTAAAAGTATTGAAAGTGTTCACAAAGAAGTTATCAAGTATAAACGTGAAGATGGTGTAGAATTAACTGGTACTTTATACTTGCCAGTCGGATACGATACGATTAAAAAAGAAAAGAAGCCAATGATTATGTGGGCTTATCCTCAAGAATTTAAAGACAAAAATAGTGCAGGACAAAACACGCAAAATTCAAATGAATTTACTTTTCCTTACTATGGATCTCCAGTATATTGGGTTACACGAGGGTATGTTGTTTTAGATGATGCCGCATTTCCAATTTTAGGAGAAGGTAAAACGGAACCAAACGATAGTTTTATACCTCAATTGGTTTCAAATGCAAAAGCTGCAATAGATGCAGTAGATGCTAAAGGCTATATCGACAGAACAAAAGTAGCGGTAGGAGGGCATTCATACGGTGCCTTTATGACTGCAAATTTATTAACACATTCTAAGTTGTTTGCTTGTGGTGTAGCTAGAAGTGGAGCTTATAATAGAACACTAACGCCCTTTGGATTTCAGAGTGAAGAAAGAAGTTACTGGGATGTTCCTGAAGTTTACAATACAATGTCAGCATTTATGACTGCAGATAAAATGAAAACACCTTTACTTTTAATTCATGGAGAAGCAGATAACAATCCTGGTACTTTCACATTACAGAGTGAACGATATTTCAATGCATTAAAAGGCTTAGGTAATCCAGCAAGATTAGTGATTCTTCCAAAAGAAAGTCATGGTTATGCAGCTAAAGAAAGTATTCTTCATGTGTTATGGGAGCAAGATCAATGGTTTGATAAATACTTAAAATAAAAAGTAAAATATTTTTTTGAAAGCAGTACTTATTTAATAGGTGCTGCTTTTGTTTTTTGAATCAAATCAAATATAAATTGTAATTGCGGATCTTCCTTTTCACCTAATCTATCAGATGGTTTAACCTCATACTTAGGAAGAACACCTCCTTTATGATCTGAAACAAAAACAGAATTCACAAATTTTATAGGATTTATTGTAATATTTATTTTGGAATAGGGTAGTTCTAATAATAAACTTCCAGAACTGCATTTTCGATAACTCCCACCAGTTTCTTCTCCAACTACTATTGCACCTGAATATTGTTTTAAATTACTAGTTAAATTAGATGCAGCAGAAAAAGTAAAACCATTTGTAAGAACGAATATTTTACCATGAAAACAATTTTTTTGAGGTTTTGTATATTCAGCTTTTGTTCTTTTATTAATGTTTCGAGATGATATTTTATGAATGAATACAGCAATTCTCTGAGAGTTTAAAGGTTTTTTGTAGTATCTGTTCGGTCGTTTTGTTCCTTTGTATGTTACAGATTCATAGGTGTAACTGCTATCACATAAAAAACCTGCAATATAGTCTTGAGAATACCCACCTCCATTATTTCTTAAATCTACAACAAGATTGGTTATTGATTTTTTTGAAAGTTCCAGAAAATAATTTTTCAATTGTTTTTTATACTTTAAAGATTGTGGTAGGGGATATGGGAGGGTAAGTGTGGATATATTATTAACAGAATCAAAGGTAAATGCGATATTTTTTTTAGGTAATGGCGGAATTCTTTTTTTTGATGAATTTGCTATTTTTTTTGGTATTGATGGTTTTAATGTTATGCTTAAAGTGTCTTTATTCTCATTTAAATATTTAAGATTGTACGTATTCGGTTGATTATTGAAACAATAATTATAATAGAAAAATTGTCGTTTTAGTCGCTCATTTTTATGAGTTTGATTAAAACCATCTGTACTTATATATTTCGATAATTTAGAAGATATATCTTTTGGTTTTTCATTATTGAATAATACGATTTCAGTAAATTTAGGAATATGTACTGAACTGTCTTTGAAGTCAGTGAATGTGAAAAGTTTATTATTGATGTAATAAATTTGAAATGGAAGTCTTACATTGGAATTATTATATTTTGAAATAATTTTTTTTGAAAAAATTACAGAATGACCACATCGAATGCTTGCGACACATTTAGCGTATAAAGCATAGGTTTCAAATTCATTTTTAGGTGTTTTAAATTCATTTTCTAGTGAATCCAATCTTGAATTAAATTCTTCTATTGTATTATAATAATACAAACCCGCTGAATTTGAAAGTATAGCATCTTTAAATATTGAAAAATCTTTCAATTGATGCTTGATATTCTTAGTCTCAATTTTTTGAGAATAGGAATAAGATGAAAATACGATAAAATAAAAGCAGGTAAGAAATGTTATTTTCATTTCAAAATATTTGTCTACTATATAGTTTTAATCTTGTTTAGAGACGTCTTTACCTTCCATCGGTCCACGTTTATGGATAATTAATCCATTTAAAAAATTTCGAAGAAATTGGTCTCCACATTCTTTGTAATTAGGATGGTCTTCTTTTCTAAATAACGCCCCTAATTCACTTGCAGTGACTTTAAAATCTACCAATTTCATTATTTCTATAATTTCATCATTTCTAAGATGAAGAGCTACTCGTAATTTTTTTAAAATGTCGTTGTTTGTCATTTTTTTTAAGTAAAGATACATTTTCTAATTGTTTAATCAATAGTAATTCAAATTACAAGTACATCGTTTAGTGTATCCTAAAAACTTCTGAAAAATCTATTGAATTTGTTTAAAAAATATTCTATTCGAGTATTGTTTTTTGAATACAAATAAAATATTTTATTTAATATTTAGAATTAAATCTCGTAATTCATTTAAAATTAAAGCTGTAGCTCCCCAAACTTGTTTGTCAGAAATTTCAAAACATGGGACATTTTTTTGTGTAAATCCTGAAGAAAGGTTTATATCCATCGATGAGATAGAGGATTCTTTTAATAGTTCAGAAAGTTCAAAAGTTATAATTTCTTTAACTTCTCTTTCATTTGGAGTAAAATCAATTATTTCTGAATGAAAGTAAATATAAGGTTGAACTATGAAACCGCTTACTGGAATATAAACTTTTGTTAATGCTCCTAATAATTCTCCATTTTCAATAGGTAAACCAACTTCTTCCCACGTTTCTCTTCTTGCTGTAAATTCTAGATGTTTATCTCCACTATCTTTTTTTCCACCAGGAAATGCAATTTGACCACTGTGATTTCCATCGTATTCTTGACGCTGAATAAGAATTGAATGTATGTTTCCATTTTTAGGAAAAAGAATAATAGCAACAGCACTTTCTCTAACGACGATACCCTCTTTGACAAAAAAACTAGTTAATGGACGATTTAATGGTGCCATTTTAATGTGAGATTTTTCACCTGGCAAACCTTTCTTAATTTCGGAACTAAGATTTTCTATAAAACTATTTGTCATTGCATTTTCCTATGAAAACATCGTTTCTAATTTTCCCCCAATATGGTTTTAAAACACTTGAAGTATCTTGAGTTGAAAATAAACCGTTAGCTTTCTCAAGGTATTCCATTGCATTTTTTGAACCTCCACCAAACATTTTAGGTGTGAAGAAAAGGGCAACTCCTTTTAAATGATAAATTCTAGGATTGTTTGGGTTAATTGCTTTTGCAGCATTGATATTTGTATCAAATATTTCACCGTATTTTTTCCATCTTTCACCCCCGTTTACAACTAATCTAGCATTTGCTAACAATGCACCTAGAACATATGTTTCATCGTTTTCAGGTTTTATTTTTTTTGCAATTTCATAATATTTATCCCCTTGATCTAAAAATAAATCTTTTCGTTTAGCATCTTTTTCAACATATGAAATCATTGCTTTTGCATAGGCTGAATAATAATTAGTTGCATATTCTTCTGGCCATTTATTTGTAAGAATATCAAAATTTGCAGCAGCTTTCATCATACTACCCATTGTTTTAGAAGTATCCATTTGTTGAACTGCAGAAGTTAAACTTTCTTCCAATGTTTGAGCTTTAAAAGTTCCAATTGAAAGTGTAATGAAGATTGTTGAAAGGATTGTTTTAAATGTTGTTTTCATCTTTTTGGTTTTAAAATAATATTATAATTCGTCTTGTTTAAATTTTGTAAATGATAAATTCATACCAATAAATACTGAACGGTAGAGTGGAGGAGTGATTGGGTACATTTGAGTTCCATCCGCCGAGTATCTATATCCTAGTATATTTTTAGTGTTTAAAATGTTATCAAAGCTAAAATAAAAAACAGCAAAAACCTTTTTAAATGACTTTAAATATGAAATAGTCATCGCTAAATTTTGATAAGCAGGAGCATGGTCTGTCAAAAATGTTGTAGAATTTGGATTGTAATAAGCTCTACCGCTTGCATATGAATAAGTTGCAGATAAATTGGTTTGAAGTTTTTCAATCATATATTTTGCAACTATATTTAAGTTATGATTGGATACATAATCTGGTGTTGCTTTTGAAACGTAATTTTGGTAAATTCTTTTTGTGTCTATGTAACTGTAAGAAATCCAGTAATCTAATCCTTTTACGGTTTGTTTGTCTCTCCAGAAAAAATCAATTCCTTGAGCATATCCACTTCCTGTATTATCCAATGCTCCGTAATTAAATCTGTATTGATTTGGAGTGTAAGCAAATCCTTTTTCGCAAATTAATTGTTGGTAGCTTTTATAATATCCTTCTAATCTAAAAATACGATTGTTTTTCATTACTTGGTAATTCAACATGTAATGTGTTGATTGTTGAAAATTTGGACGATAGCCTTGAAGTAAGTAATTTGGATTAGCTGCTTGGTAAAACATTCCACCTGCAAAAGAAATTTGACTTGATGATCCAGTTTTAAAGGCAAATGCCAAACGAGGAGCTACATTTCCCTTCGCCAATAGTTGAGAATATTCACCTCTAATACCTGGCTTGAAAGCAATTTTTCTAGTTGGTTTATATTCTCCTTCTAAATAACCTGCTGACATTGTTTCATCATATTGACCTAAAAGCGTATCATATTTTTGTAGGTAAGATATGCGTTGAATTTCTGAACCTGCCAATAAGTTGAATTTACGACTAAACTCATACCATAATTCTGCTCTACCTTGTGCACGACTATCATTTTTTAAAAGTGCAATCGGACCGAATGCAATATTATCTGTATTATTGCTATACGAAAAAGCAGTAAAGTATTTTAATTTTTCACTCGCCCAGTATTTAAAAGAAGTATTGAAATAAGTGTTTTCATTTTGAACACCAAAATTTATTTTCGTTCCAGGTACTGAAGGATTATTGATTTCAACTCCTGATTTATTGAAAGCACGAGAAAAGTTCATTTTAAAAATCCCTTTGTTGTCATCTAGTTTAGAAATCCAACGCGTTGAAAATGAACCTCCTTGCGGAACAGTGTAAAATTTTACATTTGTAGGAGTGATTCCATAGAAAGGTTGAAGATTTTGATAATTTCCAGAATATTCAATAGCATTTTTATCCATTAATTTAGAACCCGAAAGAGATATTCCTGCCATA
>CALPSU020000016.1 GCA_943326315.2 Chryseobacterium gleum | reverse complement strand
GCGAAATATTTTTGAGTAAAAATGACTAATTCCTTTCCAATATTAAAATCACCACAACCTAAATCACAAACAATTAATGGTTTTTCAAATGCTTTTAAAAAGGTAATTAGAGTTTCTATATATGGATTGACAATCTCAGGTAAATGCGAACCTTCGCCAGAATAAAACTCAGTGGAATTACTTCCCCATAATTTTAATTTATACACTTGATCCATAGCGTCTTTGGTTGGCCAAGGTTGTTTTTTGCTCATGTTCATTCTGTATTTTTCGGATTACAAAATTTACTAAGTCTTTCTTTTCTTTTTCTTAGCTGCAGGAAATAAGATGTTATTCAAGATCAATCGATATCCTGGTGAATTTGGGTGTAGATTCAAATCAGTAGGAGGATCACCAACTCGGTGTTCGAAATCTTCTGGATCGTGACCGCCGTAGAAAGTCCAAGTGCCTTGTCCCATTTCTCCGTGAATATAACGTGCTGTTCCTAAAGCTTTGTTTTCCCCTAGTATTAAAACGTTTGGTTTGATTATATCTTTTTTGAAATCAGTAGTTTGTCCCATAAAACCATCGATTACATCGGTGTGGTTTTGAGTTAACATCGTAGGAACAACATCCCATTTTGCCGAAAACTCAAACAAGGTGAATTTATCAGAGCTTTCATTTCTTGAATGTAGTTTTGTGCCGTCAATGTTAGAATATTCATATTCCAAAGGGTTTCGCTCCAAAGTGAAATCTTTAAATGCAAAAGTGTTGTTGAAATCTAATTTCGATTGACAATTAGGATCGGAAGGATCTCCGTCAAATATGGATTCGCAAATGTCTGTATTTCTTGCAGCTAATGCAATGTCGAAACTGTCTGTTCCACTACACATAGTGAAAAGGAAGCCGCCACCCATTACAAAATTTTGAATATTTGTTGCAACTGCAAGTTTCATTTGTGAAACTTTTGAAAAACCTAAACTTTTAGCATCTGCTTCTAATCCTGCAACTTGTTCTCTATACCAAGGGAAAGTATGGAAAGCACTGTAGAATTTACCATATTGACCTGTGAAATCTTCGTGGTGTAAATGGAGCCAATCGTATTTTGGTAAAGTGCCCATGATAATTGCCGAGTCGTATATTTTATCATAAGGAATTTCAGCGTATTCAAGAACCATTGTTACAGCATCATCCCAAGGTTGTTTCCCTTTTGGTGTATACACTGCAATTTTAGGAACTTTTTCTAATTGGACAATTTCCATGTTTGTTTCAGGATTTCCAATTTGATTTTTAATATTATTCACTTGACCGTCTGCTAATACTTCATATTTTACCCCACGCATTATTAATTCTTCTTCAGCACTTTTTAGGTGAGGAATTAAAAATGAACCGCCTCTGTAGTTTAAAAGCCATTCAATTACTACTTCACCTTCTAGAAGCCAAAAAGCTACACCGTATGCTTTTAAGTGGTTTGTCTGGGTATCATCCATAGGGATGATTATTTGGGTAGCATTAAGTCTATTGAAACTTATGATGCAAATTAAAAGAAGAAAAATATTTCTCATCAAAGTGTTTGTTTATAGAGCTTCTATTTATTTATTAGATAGTGTGTTTTAAAAAGGAACTCCATTGTCACCATTGTCAAAGTCGGCATCTAGTTTATCGAAAGAATTCATTTTACTAGGAATAGTGTATGATCCACCAGTTCCCTGATTATCAAAATTACTGTTCGAATTCATGCTAGATGAAATCGTATGGGTAGGTAATACTTCTTCAGCATAATTATCTATGTTGTCAAATCGAGCATATTTCCCAACAAAACGAAGTCTAACATTTCTTAAATCTCCATTTCTATGTTTGGCAATCATGATTTCTCCAACTCCTTCGTTTGAATTTCCATCTTCATCTTGCATAAAGCCATAATATTCAGGCCTGTATATAAAGGAAACGATATCCGCATCTTGTTCAATTGCTCCAGATTCACGAAGGTCGGAAAGTTGTGGACGTTTGTCGCCACCTCTTTGTTCAACCGAACGACTTAGCTGTGATAATGCAACTACAGGAACGTTAAGTTCTTTAGCTATTTCTTTTATTGATCGGGAAATACTTGAAATTTCTTGCTCTCTATTTCCGGATCCTTTAGCTCCACCAGCAGTCATTAATTGTAAATAATCAATTATAACTATTTGAATATCATGTTGCATTTTTAGACGACGACATTTAGCGCGTAAATCGAAAATGGAAATACCTGGAGTGTCATCAATAAAAAGTGGTGCTGTTGCAAGCTTTGTAATACGAGAATGAAGTTGTTGAAACTCATCGTCTCTTAAATCTCCCTTTCTTAATTTTCCTGCATCTATTCTAGCTTCACTTGCAATAAGTCTTTTAACTAGCTGAACAGAAGACATCTCTAAAGAGAAAAAAGCAACTCCCATTCCGTGATCAACAGCAGTATTTCGCGCCATAGAAAGTACAAAAGCAGTTTTCCCCATTGCAGGTCTAGCAGCTATTACAATCATATCAGAACGTTGCCATCCTGCAGTAACTTTGTCTAAATCAAAAAATCCAGTAGGAACACCAGAGATGCCATCTGAATTTTGAGAAGCTTTTTCAATTTCTTCAATTGCTTGTCGTACAACATTTTGCATGGAATCTGCATTTTTCCCCATGTTGTTTTCTGCAATGTTAAAAAGATCTCCTTCAGCCTTGTTTAGCACATCAAAAACGTCAGATGTGTCATCGTATGCGTCACGAATAACTTCGCCACTCATTCTAATTAATTCTCTTTTTATATGTTTTTCTGCAATTATTCTGGCGTGAAACTCTACGTGAGCAGAAGAAGCTACTCTACTAGTAAGTTGAGAGATGTATGCAGCGCCTCCAGCACCTTCAAGTTCGCCATTTTGCCTTAGTTTGTTGCTGACAGTTAAAAGATCTATCGGGTTTGAACTTCCAAATAGTTCTCGAATAGCACTATAAATATATTGGTGTTTAGGGTCGTAAAAACTACTAGGAGTAAGCATGTCAATAACATCTGTTACTGCATTTTTTTCTAACATCATTGCACCTAAAACTGCTTGTTCGATATCTACTGCTTGAGGCGGTACTTTACCAAGTTCATTTGCTAAAATGTTCGCGTTTTTAGTGCGGACAGCAGGTTTACGTGTACTTTCAGTTTTATTATCCATAATAACAAAGGTAGGGAAAACGAGTTGTGGTTTCTAATCTTGTTCGAAAAGATTTTTAAAAAGATGTTAAGAAATCTTTTCAACAATTGTTAATTAGAGTAATTAGATCTTAGAACGCTTCGCTATTAGGTAGATAAATTGTTTTTAAGGTGAAAATGTCTAAGGTTAAATTTCTAAAAATCTATTGTTAAAATTGTTTAGTTAATCAGTCAATTGTTTAATTTCTAAAAATCTAATGTCTAAAGATTCTATCTTTACCAAATGAAGCGTGAAATAGTAGAAACAGGAGACGGGTCAAAGACGATCAGAATTTTAGATTTGGATGAAAATTATCATTCTAGCCATGGTGCTTTGCAAGAAGCGAATCATGTTTTTATTAATTATGGACTTTTAGAATTTAAAGAAAAATCGCAAATTTCAATATTTGAAATGGGGTTCGGTACTGGTTTAAATTCTTTTTTATCAGCTATTAAGGCTTCTGAACTTAAATTAAAAATTGAATACAGTGGGGTGGAAGCATATCCTGTTTCTAAAGAAGAAATTTTGCAACTCGAATATTGCAAATTAGTAGGTGATTCTAATGTTGATCTTTACAATAAAATTCATTCAGTTTCTTGGAATGGAATGAATGAAATTTCAGATTTTTTTTCATTAAATAAAATTCATTCTGAGTTGCAAAATTTAGAACTGGCAAATGAATCTTTTGATATTATATATTACGATGCCTTCGGACCAAGAGCTCAAGAAGAGATGTGGTCTGTTGAATTGTTTCAAAAAATGTATGATTCGATAAAGGATGGGGGCTTTTTGGTTACGTATTGTGCAAAGGGTCAGGTTAAACGAAATATGAAGGCCGTAGGTTTTACAATTGAAGCATTGCCAGGTCCTCCAGGAAAAAGAGAAATGACAAGAGCGTGGAAGAATAACGCTGTTAAATAATTTCACATTTCATCAATCCATCACGATCAATTTCAGTTAACGTAACAGTTTGAAAAGTATTTGTTAAGTTGCTGTTATATGGTAATTTAACTTTCACATAGTTTTCAGTGAAACCGGTCATTATACCATTGTCCTCTTCATTTTCAAATAAAACAGTTCTAGTTGAATTAATGTTTTGTTCATAGAATGCTCTTTTCTTTTTATCAGAAAGGATATGAAGTATTTTACTTCTTTCTCTACGAATATCAGCAGGAACTGATTCTCCTAGTTTTGCTGCAGTTGTATTTACTCGTTCCGAATATGTAAAAACATGTAAATATGAAATGTCAATATCTTTTAAGAAATCTACGGTTTCCATAAATTCTTCATCTGTTTCTCCAGGAAATCCAATAATTACATCCACTCCAATACAGCAATCTGGTTTTAGAGATTTAATGTGTTTAACTCTTTCTGCGTATAATTCTTTTAAATATTTTCTACGCATTGTCTGTAAAACTCGGTTACTTCCAGATTGTAAGGGGATATGAAAATGAGGGACAAAACGCTTTGATTCCGCTAAAGTAAACTGAATTATTTCATTACTTAAAAGGTTTGGTTCAATGGATGAAATTCGATAACGATCAATGCCTTCAATCTTATCTAATTCTTTAACAAGTCCGAAAAAATTTTCTTCTGTACCTTGTCCAAAATCGCCAATATTTACTCCAGTTAATACAACTTCTTTGATTTCCATTTCCGCAATTTTTTTTGCTTCAACGATTGTTGATTCTATGCTAGCGTTTCTACTTTTTCCTCTTGCTAATGGAATTGTACAAAAAGTGCAAAAATAATCACATCCATCTTGTATTTTAAGGAATGAACGAGTTCGATCACCATAAGAAAATGCTGGAACAAATTCTTTTGTATTTTTTATATTTTCAAAATCTACTTTAGCGACTTCATTTTTCTTATCAATGTTTTCTAAATGCTCTAATATATTGAATTTTTCATTCGCTCCTAGAACTAAATCAACTCCAGGAATTTTTCCAATTTCAACAGGTTTTAATTGAGCAAAACAACCAATAATAGCAATGAAAGCTTCAGGGTTTATTTTTAATGCTTTTTTAACTAATTGCTTACATTTTTTATCTGCATTTTCAGTTACAGAGCAGGTATTTATTATGTAAATATCTGGTTTTTCTTCAAATTCAACTTTGGCTACACCAGCATCTTCAAACAATCTAGAAATTGTTGAGGTTTCAGAGAAATTTAGTTTACAGCCTAAGGTGTAAAAAGCAACTTTTTTGTATTGTATCATAATATTTTGTAAAATTAAGAAACTGTTTTGAATTTATAAGTGGAAACTTTAATATTCAAGACAAAAGATTTAAAGACTTGAACTTAGAATCTCTTAAGGAATTTCAAATTGACACCTATATGCTTTCCTTGATAAATTTCACTCTTAATTTTAAGATCCATTGCTGTTGATTGAGGTGATGCTAAAAAGTAAGATCTGTAAATAATTTATATATTTATAATCAAATAGTACAATGAAAAAACAAATTACAATTGATTATCAGGAGTTTTCTAATTACTCAGATCTTTCAGAAGTAGAGAAGTTGATGATTCAAAAAGCAAAATTAATTTGTGAAAATGCTTACTCTCCTTATAGCCACTTTAATGTTGGAGCAACTGTTTTATTGTCAAATGGGGAATTTGTTTCGGGGAGTAATCAAGAAAATATTGCTTATCCATCTGGTATATGTGCTGAGAGGGTCGCTTTGTTTTTTGCTGGATCTAATTATTCTAAAGAATCTATTCAAACTATTGTAGTTGTTTCAAAAGGAGATTTGATTTCTTTTGATGGTGTAATTTCACCTTGTGGAAGCTGTCGTCAAGTATTATTAGAGTCTGAAAAGCGACAAGACAATCCTATAAAGGTTATTTTAATTAGTCAAAGTAATAAAACCATTGTTTTTAATTCTGTTTTAGATTTATTGCCTTTTGCATTTTAAATTCTATTTATTTTTTCTCAAGATTTTTTTGTAAACAGAATTGCATTTAGATAAAATTTAAAAAGGTCATCCTAAATTCTGCTGTTGGTCATTCATGCTGATTATTCTTAGGTCTAGTTTTGTGTGAACGATTTAAGGTATGAATAATTTCAAAAAAAATATACTTGTTTTTTTTTCTTTATTAAACTGTTTTTTAGGTGTTTCTCAGGAGGGATTAATGCCAATGAAATGGTCAATTCAGCAATGTATTGAGCAAGCTTGGAAATCTAATATCACAGTAAAACAAACTGAAATAAGCAAAGTAAATTCTAATTATGATTTAGAATTCAATCTAGCAAGTTATCATCCGAATTTAAATTTATCATATTCAAACGGCTATAATTGGGGAAGATCTATCGATCCAACAACCTACCAATTTGTAACTGGTGGTGTTAATACCAATAATTTAACATTATCAAGTAGTATGACTCTTTTTGATGGTTTTGCGACTCCAAATCGAATAAAACAAAGTAAAGTTGGAGTTAAATTGGCAGAAGGTGAGATGCAGCAACAGAAAAATTCAATAGCAATTTCAATAGCAAGTTTATATTTACAAGTTTTATTAGCACATGAAAGAGAGGCGGTTGTATCCAATCAATTAACGATTTCAAGAGAGTTATTAAAAATATCATCAAAAAATGTAGAACTTGGAATAAAACCAGAACTAGATCTACTTCAAATTAAATCACAAATTGTTAAAGAGAAGGCAGATTCGGTGGCTGCAAATAATACTCTTCGAATTGCAAAACTTACTTTAATGCAATTAATTGAACTTCCTTATTCTTTAAGCTTTGAGATTGAAAGATTTGATCCTAAAAGTATTGGAACATATACTGTTGTTTCAAAAACGGAAGAAGTTTATGATAGCGCTTTAGCTGTTGTCCCAGAAATTCAAAATGCAAACTTAATGATACACTATAAAGAGTTGGATCTTAAAGTGAAAAAGGGAGGTTATTATCCAATATTGTCATTAAATGGAAGGGTCGTTTCAAATTATGCTTCATCAAGTAAAAAAATATCTAGACAAGAAATTGCGGTTGAGAAACCAATCGGATATTTATATAATGATCCTACGCAAACAGTTGTAGGAAATCAGATTTCGGAAGTACCAATTGCAGAAAAGTATCCATTTAGAAATCAATTATCTGATAATTTAAATAGTTCTTTAAGTTTAGTTTTATCGATACCAATTTATAGTAAAAAACAGAATAAAGTAAATACGGGTAAAGCTTTTATGTCCATAGATCAAGCAAAGTTGGATCTCCAAAATAGAAAAAACATCTTGCGGAAAGATATTGAGATGGCTCATTTGGATTATGTTTTATTAAATAATCAGTTAATATCTGGGGAAGAAAAATTGAAAGCATATTTAGTGTCGTATGCTAAGTTTCAAAAGCAATTTGATTTAAATATTTCGTCTAGTTATGAATTGCTTTTAGAAAAAAATAAAGTTACAGCAACTGAAAATGAGATTATCCAACTTCAATATCAACTACTTTTTAAAAATATTATTTTAAAATATTATCAGTCTGGAGAAATCGAATTACCAAAAATTAATAACCAAAAATAAATATGATAAAAAAAATTACGTGGATTTCTTTAAGTATTTTGAGCTTGTTGGCTGTTTATGTTTTTTTAAAACAAAAATTAAAACAAGAAGTTTCTTTTCATACCGAGCCAATAGCTAAAGAAATAATCTATAAAGAGGTTTCTGCAACAGGAACAATTTATCCAATAACAATGGTAGATGTAGGAACTCAAGTTTCTGGAGAGATTTCCGAAATTATGGTCGACTTTAACGATTATGTTAAAAAAGGACAAGTTTTAGCACGAATGGATGTGAGAATATTAAAATCTTTGATTGAGCAAGGTAAGATAAATCTATCTAAAACAAGATTATTATTGAATCAAGCGGATAGAGCGTTGTCGAGAGAAAAAGAACTTTTTAAATCAGGTTTGATAGCATTAGTTGATTTAGAGAAAGCCCAGGATGATTATGAAAATGCTCAAGCGGCGTTTACAATCGCGGACATAGAGTTAAAGAAGAATTTAATAAATCTTGGGTATGCCAATATACTTTCTCCTATAAATGGTGTTGTGATATCTAAGAATTGTGAAATAGGTCAAACAGTTGCTGCGAGTTTTGCTACGCCAAAATTGTTTTCAATAGCTAATAATTTAAAGAAAATGAAAATTGAAGCAAGTATCGATGAAGCAGATATTGGACAAGTAAAGCTAAATCAAAAAGTTTCATTTACCGTTGATTCATATCCAGAAGATGAATATTCGGGTGTGGTAAGTGAAATAGAATTGCAGCCAAATGTGGTGCAAAATGTTGTGACATATACGGTTATAGTATTAGTTGAAAATGTTGATTTAAAATTAATGCCAGGAATGACAGCAACATTAATTATTCGAACTACGGAAAATCCATTAGGCTTAACGGTTTCTAATTCAGCATTGTCATATGATCCAAGTGAAGCAGATTGGGTGAAATTAAAAAAGTATGCGTATAAAAAGGAAAGTCTAAAAAAGAAGGATTTAAACACCGTTTGGGTATTAAAAGGTAAAGTATTGAAAGAGATTCCTTTGAAGGTAGAATTTACAAATGGAATTAGAACAGCATTTAGAGGAGATTTAACTACGAGCGACTCTGTTATTACGAATGTTATTTTCCAAGAATCCAATAAAAAGGGAAGAAGTTTATTGATGCCTAATCGAGAAAAAAATAAATAATATGTCGGAACTAATAATTGAACTTAAGGATATTGTAAAAACGTTTAATCCTGGTGAGAATGAAGTTAAGGCTTTACGAGAAATATCGTTAAAAATATTTTCTAATGAATTTGTAGCACTAATGGGGTCAAGTGGAAGCGGGAAGTCTACTTTACTAAATATTTTAGGTTGCTTAGATCAGCCAACATCAGGCTATTATTTTCTAAAAGGGCAAGATGTTAGTAAAATTTCAACATCCGAAATTTCAAAAATTAGAAACCAAAATTTTGGATTTGTATTTCAAGCTTATAATTTATTGCCTAAAACATCCGCTATTGAAAATGTGGAATTGCCATTACTCTATAATTCTAGTTTTTCTATTAAAGATAGAAGAGAAAAGGCTAAAGAAGTTTTAAAAAGTGTTGGTTTAGAGAATCGATTTTACCATAAAACAAACGAATTGTCTGGAGGTCAGCAGCAAAGAGTAGCAATTGCTAGGGCATTAGTTAATAATCCATTAGTGATTTTCGCAGATGAACCAACAGGAAATTTAGATTCTAAAACAGGATACCAAATAATGGAGTTGTTTCAAGAATTAAATGAAAAAGGAATTTTGATCGTTATGGTTACTCATGAATTAGATATTGTTTCTTTTACTAAGCGTAAGATAGTCTTGCACGACGGATTAATCATTGAAGATACTTTGAATACTAATGTGAAAAATGCTCACCAAAAATTAGTTGAAATAGGATAATATGAAACTCATCGATTTATTAAAATCAGCTTTTAGATCTATAAACAGAAATAGGACTCGCTCGTTGTTAACAGTATTAGGGGTTATTATTGGTGTTGGTTCTGTGATTGGAATGTTAGCGATTGGAAAAGGTTCGGAAGATAGTATTAAAGGAGAATTAGGTAAATTAGGAACAAATTTAATGTCTATTATGCCTGGTGTTGATCACCATAGTGTGAGTTTAGATATGGCAACATCTCAAATTTTGAAAGAAAGAGATGTGAAATTTATTATCAACTATTGCCCATCGATTCATTACGTAACACCAGTTGTTCAAATGAAAGCACAAGCTGTAAATGGAACCAATAATATCAGAACTACTATTGTTGGTGGTTATAGTGATTATTTTATTATCAATAATTTTAAAGTCAATTATGGACAATTGTTTGATGATAAAAGTGGTAAATCACTTCAAAAAGTCTGTGTAATAGGTAAAACGGTAGCTAATGAACTTTTTACTACAGAAGAAAAAGCAATTGGTGCTATAATTAGATTGGATAAAATCCCGTGTAGGGTTATTGGAGTGTTGAAGGAAAAGGGTCAAACTTTTGGATTTGATAGGGATGATATTATTATAGCACCATTTAGAACTGTTCAAAAAAGAATGTTGGGGATAAGTTTTTCGAACATGATATTAACTGCAACTTTAAAAGAAGATCAAATTGATAAAGCTAAAGAAGAATTAAACGAATTATTTTTAAAGAGATTAAAAAGAGTTAGTGGTGGAGAACCTCAATTTAACATTCGTACTCAAAAAGAAATGATGGATATTATGGGTTCGATTACAGGAATGTTGACAATTCTTCTTGCAGCAATCGCTTCGATATCGCTCTTGGTTGGAGGGATTGGTATAATGAATATAATGTTAGTTTCAGTTACAGAAAGAACACGTGAGATCGGTTTGAGACTTGCTATTGGAGCGCCAAGTAGGGCAATTCTTTTTCAGTTTTTAATAGAAGCAATAATATTAAGTTTAATAGGTGGTTTAATTGGAGTGATGCTTGGATATGCTTTAGCTATAGGCGTTGGTAATGCTTTAGGAATAAATTCTGTTGTAACACCAATATCTGTATTAATGGCTTTTTCATTTTCATTTATCGTAGGAATTGTTTTTGGATTCTTTCCGGCAAGAAAAGCAGCTAAATTAAATCCAATAGATGCTTTAAGGCATGAATGAGTTAGAGCATTAAAAGTAATTTTGATTATTAATTAAGGTGTTATTATTTCAATAGCATGTTAAAAGATTAAATAGTGAAAAATTTGATTAAAATTTGGTTTTAATAATCAATTTTTAAGACAAAATTGATTATTTACTTTGATTTCAATTTAATAGTTGATTAATACACAAATAGAAACTCATAAATACTCCTTTTAAAGGCATATTTGTTTACTCATATTCATTACATTTGCTATACTATTTTTAAAATGATACAAGTATGGCTGTTAAAGCTCCAAAATCTCCAGAGAAAACTACTAAGAAATCAGCTGTAGCTGGTAGTCCTAAATTCTCTAAGGAAACATATATCAAATGGTATAAGGATATGTTGCTTATTCGAAAATTTGAAGAGAAAACAGGTCAGTTATATATTCAACAAAAATTTGGGGGCTTCTGTCACTTATATATTGGACAAGAAGCGGTTGTTGCTGGTACTGCAAGTGCTTGTAAACTTGGTGACAAACACATGACTGCATATCGTGATCATGCTCATCCTTTAGCTTTAGGAACTGATCCAAGAGTGTTAATGGCCGAATTATATGGTCGTTCAACTGGTTGTTCAAAAGGAAAAGGTGGTTCTATGCACTTTTTTGACAAAGAAAAAGGATTCATGGGAGGGCATGGGATTGTAGGAGCTCAAATCGCAATGGGAGCAGGTGTGGCTTTCGCTGAAAAATACAAAGGAACAGATAATGTAACTTGTGTTTCTATGGGAGATGGTGCTGTTCGTCAAGGTGCATTACACGAGACTTTTAATATGGCAATGCTTTGGAAGTTACCTGTAATTTTTATAATTGAAAATAATGGTTACGCAATGGGTACTTCTGTTGAACGTACTACCAATGTATTAGATTTATCGAAAATTGGACTTTCATATGAAATGCCTTCTCGTGCAGTAAATGGAATGTCTCCAGAAGCTGTTCATGAAGCGATTTCTGAAGCTGCTGACAGAGCTAGGAGAGGTGACGGACCTACATTGTTAGATATTCGTACATATCGATATAAAGGACATTCAATGTCTGATCCTCAGAAATATAGAACGAAAGAAGAGTTGGCTGAATGGATGGCTATTGATCCAATTGAACATTGTTTAAATGTTATTCAAGATAATAAATGGTTGAAACCAAATGAAATTGAAGATATTTCTACATGGGTGAAAAAAGAAGTAGATGAATCTATTGTATTTGCAGAGAATTCTCCATATCCAGAAGGTAAAGATTTGTACGAAGATGTTTACAAAGAACCAAATTATCCTTTTATCAAAGAATATTAATAAGAATTGACGAAAGTCGATGATAATAACAAGCGTTAGCGCGGTTTAAATAAAAATTTAGATATGGCGGAAATAGTATATATGCCTCAATTAAGTGACACCATGGTAGAAGGTGTTGTTGCAAGTTGGTTTAAAAAAGTAGGTGATAAAGTAGCGAATGGTGAAATATTAGCCGAAATTGAAACGGATAAAGCAACGATGGAATTTGAATCTTTCTATGACGGAGTCTTATTATATATTGGTGTAGAGGTAGGAAAAGCAGTTCCTGTTAATACTTTATTAGCAATAATTGGCGAAGCTGGAGAAGATGTTTCAGGGATTATTGCAAATTCACCAAAAGGTGAGGATGAAAAAAAGCTAGAAGAAAAAGCAGTAGTAATTCTAACTCCAACTCCTATTGTTGAAACAAAAAAAGCAGAAGAAAAAGTTATTGCTGCCGTTTCAACTCCTGTTTATACTTCAAATACTGATGGAAGAGTTTTTGTTTCTCCTTTAGCGAAAAAATTAGCTGAAGAAAGAGGTATTGACATTAATCAAATTGCTGGAACAGGTGAGGGTGGACGTATCGTTAAAAGAGATGTAGATCATTTTACACCTTATGTTCCTTCAAATAGAGGTGGTTTTGTATCAGCTGCGCCAGGAGTTGAGGCATATACAGATGAAACTGTTTCTCAAATGAGAAAAACAATCGCTCGAAGATTAGCAGAAAGTAAATTTACAGCACCACATTTTTATCTAACAATGGATATTGATATGGATAATGCTATCTCAGCTAGAACTCAATTGAATTCAGTAGGAGCTGCAAAAGTTTCATTTAATGACATGGTTGTTAAGGCTGTAGCTCTTTCTTTAAAACAACATCCAACAATAAACAGTTCATGGTTAGGGGATGTTATAAGAAGAAATCAACATGTTCATATTGGAGTTGCAGTTGCGGTTGACGAAGGATTATTAGTACCTGTAGTTCGTTTTGCGGATACTAAAGGATTAAATCAGATAGGAGCAGAGGTTAAAGAATTTGCGCAAAAAGCAAAAGATAAAAAATTACAACCTTCTGATTGGGAAGGTAATACTTTTACAATTTCAAACCTAGGAATGTTTGGTATTCAATCTTTTACTGCAATTGTAAATACTCCTGATAGTTGTATTTTAGCAGTAGGGGGTATTAAAGCTATTCCTGTTGTGAAAAATGGTCAAGTAGTTCCTGGAAATGTAATGAATGTTACTTTATCTTGTGATCATAGAGTTGTTGATGGTGCCTCAGGTGCAGCTTTCTTAAATACATTTAAAGCATTTTTAGAAAATCCAGTAACAATGTTAGTTGGATAGAAAAATAGAAGTAATTAATGAAAACGATAGAACGCGGTGATTGATTTCATCGCGTTTTTTTCTTATAAAGATTTTGAAAAATTAATTAATTGGTCTGTGAAATTATCCCAAGATTTATTTTTATTCTCAATAGAGATATTTAATGAAAAATCTGCCTTGTAATTATTTAAAAAATAGTTTTGAATTGCCTCACCTAGAAATTCAACTGTTGGTTTTTCGACAATTAATCCAGTCTTTTTATGATGAATAGTTTCTTTAAGTCCACCTACATCTGTTGCTATGATTGGCAGAGTGAAATGATTTGAGATTGCTGTTATTCCTGATTGTGTAGCTGTTTTATAAGGTAAAATGCAAACATCTGCAGCGGAGAAAAATAAAGAAACATCTTCGTCAGAAATATATTGATTAAATAATTTAATTCTGTCTTTTGCAGAAGATTGATCAATTAATGATTGATATTTTTCAAAAGAGCCATAAACTTCACCTGCGATAATTAGTTGATATGAATCATCTAATAAATTCATAGATTCAATCAATAAATCTAGTCCTTTATAATCTCTAATTAAACCGAAAAATAGTAAAGTTTTTTTATTTAAAGAAATTTTTAAAGTTTCTAAAGCATTTTGTTGAATAATTTTATCTCCAAAATGATTATAAATAGGATGGTCGATTCGAATGTATTTAGCAGAAGGTTTTAGGGATAATAAGTCTTTTAAAACAGCGTCAGACATTACAACAAAACCATCAGTATATTTCAAAAAGAATTTATTGAAAGCAGAATCAAAAAAACGGTTTTCATGTGGTTTTACATTGTGTAATATGGAAATTTGTTTGGTATTATTTTTTAGAATTCTTGAAATTATACCTAATGGTGGTCCAAAAAATGTCATCCAATAATTTGAGATATACAAATCAGATTTTTCATTTTTTAATTTTCGTGCTAAACTAAAAAATGTTAAGGGGTTAATAGAATCTAAAATGCGTTCTGCGGGAATTTTATCAGCAATATCTGTTTCAGTGACAAATTGAGTTTGACCAGGAAAAAGGAAGTTTGGATATTGTCTTTTGAATGTAAAAGCCGTTACTGAATTTTTTTTTTGAAGAGAACGAAAAAGGAGCGCACTAAATTGTGAAATACCTCCCCTAAAAGGATAAAAGGCTGAAAAAATAGAGATTTTCATAATTTCTTTTTGAGGTTATTCAAATCCATATTCGATACATTTATAATGAATTTCGGTTCCTTTTCTTACATTTAAAGTATCAAAATTTTCAATTATTAAATCTTTGAAAGTTTTAGAAATAAGTCCAATTTTGGTTGCGTATATTTCAGTTTGAACTTTATAATCAATTAATGAGTGAAATTCGTCTTGTTTTACGGTTAATGTTGAATCAAATGAAATTTCTCCATATGACAAAGGTTTGTGAATGTTTGAATAGTAATACTTTAAAGAGTCTAAAAAGTTAAATGAATTAGGATTCCATGTTTTATCTGTTGTTGGAGCAAAAACTAGTTTTATTTTACGTTGATTTTCTTCAACTAATTCTGCTCGAGAATCATTTATGTATGCAGTCCATAAATCAGATAAAACCCAATTGTTTGAACTGTTATTGCGTTTATACCTTTTAAATTCACGAACTTTTCGACCTTGATCATCTATTATTTCTTCTCCAATAACGGTTTTTAATTGATAGGAAATAGTATCGTGTTTTGGATTTAGATTTATGTCATGAGACATTTCTTGTACTTCATAAATCACATACCTTCCTGGAGTTAACCCAAAATAATTTGTATGTAAATTTACTAATGGAGTTGTTTTTTTTTTACATCCTACAGGAAATAAAAAAGCTGCTAAAAGTAAAATTGATAGATATATATATTTCTTATTCATTTGCTTCTAACGAACTTACGAAAAAAATAGTTTAATTATTAGGATTAATTCCTAATTTTTTAAATTGGGTCATCTTAAGTTCTAGTTTTTTTCCTTCAAGATGTTCTCCGTAATAGTAGTAACTTCTTCCAGTTTCTTTTCCTTCCTCATCTTTAACAATACACCACCCATGAAGTTTTCCTTTATTATAACGTTCTTGATTCATTAATTTTCCATTTGGATGATTTATTTCCCAAACTCCAGTTTTAATATTTTCTAGGTATGATCCTTTTGATTTAACAATTCCAGATTCAAAATATTCAATTTGTTCACCATTTAGTTTACCATTTAAATAGTTGTTTTCTGAAACTTTGTGTAGTGTTTTATTGTTTATTTCTTCAGACAAATAATATGTTATTTTCATACCGTTTAAAACATCATCTTTATATGTTTCAGATGAACTCAATCTTCCCGATGGTGCAAAGTTTAGCCAAATACTATCTTTTTTCATCGATCGATAGATTCCGACACTCAAGATATTTCCATTTTCATGAAAAAAAACAGCAGATGACCTATTGCTTTTTATATCGTGCTTAATAATTGCTTGTTTACTTTTTGAAGGATAGAAATAGAAGAATGTTCCAACAGGTTTGTCATCTTTAAATTGTCCTTCGTAAAGTGTAGCTGTACTTTTAGGATGAGTTTTTTTCCAAGGACCTTGTTTTAAACCTTTATCATCTGTTTGGTTTTGAGAAAATAGTATCGATGTGAAAAGTAGAAATAATATTGTTATTTTATTTTTCATAGTATATTTTTTTTGATAATTCTTTTAAACTTAAGCAAGTGTAATCGGCATCTATTGATATTGGTTCTTCTGTTTTTATTCTAACAGTTTTCATACCTAGATTTTTACCAAATAAAATATCTGAATCTGTATCACCAACCATAATTGATTTTTTGAAATCAGTCATAGGAAAATCATTTTTAGCCAATATTCCCATAGCCATACTTGGTTTTCTGATTGAATTAATTTCATTCTTAAATCCTGGAGCGTAAAAACATTTTGTAATTATACCGCCATGTTTTTTTAATTCTTCAGCCATATAATGATGAATACTTAAAAGGTTACTTTCAGTCATTATTTTTTTTGCAATTCCTTGTTGATTCGTAATTACAAAAATATTTAAAAAAATATCGGAAAATTTAGAAATTGCTTCAGGCACTCCATC
>CALPSU020000015.1 GCA_943326315.2 Chryseobacterium gleum | reverse complement strand
GATGGTACTGCCCTTTTGAGGGTGGGAGAGTAAGTCGATGCCACTTTTATAAAAACCCGTTACATAATTTTGTAACGGGTTTTTTTGTTTTAAATTGGTTCTAATTTTTTATCTTACACATTCTGCAATCTTATACTTTCCCTCAACCTCAAAATCAATCTTATCTTCTTGAAGCCTTTAAAGTTTAAAATAAATATTAAACTATTGTTAATTATTTTAACATTAATTGTTTTTTATAATAAAGATTAATTTATTTTATATATTTTTGCACCGATAATTATTTTTTAACTTTAATCAAACTAAAATGAAAAAGAACATTTTAAAAATTACTAGCGCTTTAGTATTAGGCGTTTTTGCTTTAACCAGTTGTAAAACAGTTTCTCCTAGAAAATTAGATGGTGATTGGACAGTAACTAGTGGATCAGGATCTATGACAGATACATATGATGGTGTTACAAATTCGTCTACACTTTCTTATAACGGTTCTGTTATGACTTCAACTCAAGATGGTGAAGTAAATTCAAATGATGTAACAATTGCATATACTTTTGATAAAAAAGCCGGAACTTACTCTCAGACAACTACAAGTACATATTCTAATAAAAGTGATGTAGATTATTATTCTTTAATAGCAGCTACGCTATATGCGCCAGCTTATTATACTTCTACTGGTTCATTATTTAAAAAAACAGTAACGGTGTCAACTTCTATAGAGAAAGGTACATTTACTATCACAGGAGGAACAGGAGATATTGAAAAAAATTCTCAAATTGTTTTCTTACCTACTTCAAGTTCTGAAGCATCTACGAGTACTTTCTCTTATTTTAATGATCAAAATGTTGCTGTTACTGATTTAGCTAATAAATATCAACCTGTTTATAGTAACAATAATAATGGTTTGACAACTTATGAACTTTTACCAACTAAATCAACGGTTACAAGTTCAGATGTTATGAAATCTACTACAGGTGATATTATGACAGTTACTAGTCTTAAGAAAGGAATTATGGAGGTTACTTCTAATGAATCTAACACTCATACTGAAGGTGCTACGACTTATTCTAGTACTTCTAATATGAAATTTACCTTGACTCAAAAATAAAATTTTCATATTTATTTAAAGCCGTCTTCATTTTTGGAGACGGCTTTTTTATTATAATTTAAATTTACAATATTTAATAATACTTCCTTTTTTTGTAAATAATTTTTCATAATGAGTTTTTATATGAAAAATATCTTTTGTTATTTGATCTAAGTTTTCTGGTAACTCATTATATAAATCCCAGGTTAGTTCAAGTAGTTTATAGTTTTCTTTTATCTCTTCTTCTGTGAATTCAAAAAGTAAATCACTATCGGTTTTCATGTGAATTATTCCATCAGGTTTTAAAAATTTTCGATATCTTGCAATAAATGGTTTTGAACTTAATCTTTTATTTGGTTTTTTTGGTTGAGGATCTGAAAATGTTAACCATATTTCATCTATTTCATTTTCTATAAAACAATCTGTTATAAAATCAATCTTAGTTCTTACAAAGGCAACATTAGTCATGTTGTTTTCTAAAGCTTCTGTTGCTCCAATGTACATTCTTGATCCTTTTATATCACAACCTATAAAGTTTTTATTTGGGAAATGTTTTGCTAAACCAACAGTATATTCTCCTTTACCACATCCTAATTCAAGGACAATTGGATTTTCATTTTTAAAATAGTCACTTTTCCATTTACCTTTCATGTAATATTCTTCACCTATTAAAGGTTCGAAGAAATTTTTAAATTCTTTGATTGCTGCAAATCTTCTTAATTTATCTTTCCCCATATTATTTTACTGCAATTATTTTTCATTTAGTTAACTGAAATTGAATATCCAGTATGTTTTCTTAAATTGACTACTTTTCCTTCTTCAAATATTAAATATTGTCCCTTAATACCTACTAGTGTACCTTCTATAATTGGAGTTTTATCAAAACTTAAACTTTTTATTTTTTCAGGATATTTAATTACAGGATAATTTATTGTAATTATTTCATCATTTTCACTAAAAAATTGTATTAAATCAGAAGGGAGTTGTTCATGAAGTTTCCATTTTTCTTCAACTAGATCAATTGTGCTGTCTATCTCGTTTTTAAGCATTCTTTGCCAGTTAGTTTTATCAGAAAAAAATTCTTTTAATGCAACTTCCAATTTTCCAGCTTCATATCTATTTGGTGTTTCAGCTAATCTTATTGCAGATGTAGCGCCTTGATCAATCCATCTAGTTGGAATTTGAGTTATTCTTGTAACACCTACTTTTACTTTGTCTGATGCTGCAAGATATACGATATGTGGTTGATTATGATTCCTTTCTTCCCATTCTACATCTCTACCTTCTCCTAAATGTGCTCTACATAATTCAGGTCTTAAATTACATTCCGTTGCTTCAGGAGCATTTATAAAACAAGGATAACAAAATCCTTCACCAAATGATTTTTTGGTTATTTTACTGCATGATTGACAAAATATGTCTCCATTCCATTCTAATTTTAGATGTTTTCCAATATAATTATTCATCAAAATTTTAATTTCTGATTCAAAAGTATATTGAACGATCTGTTCTAAGTGAACAGTCATTTTTTTAATTCCTTTTTTCATGAATAATTAGTTCTCTTCTGGAAGGATATTCATTTTATCTGCGAAGTGATAACAATAATCTCTTAAATCTTCACATATATTTGATTCTCCGGTTGCTTTTTCGAAAGAATCTGCCATGGTTAATAATGTTTGATGAAAAAATTGTTTCATTTCATCTACAGTCATATCTTTTGTCCATAAATCGATTTTCATCGTGTTATTATCTTTAGAATCCCACAATGATAGAAGCATTGCTTTAGCATCAGCATTTTGCACATCTCCATCTGTAGCTGTCCATTTCATACCAATTGGCAAGTTATTTTCATTCAATCCAACTTTGATTGATATTTCTGATGTTTTTATAATTTTATCTTCCATAATATTTTATTCTTCTATTTCGTATTCTTGTAATATTGTGTTATAGGGTGTTTTTACTAATTCTTTTAAGCTTATTTTTTTAATATTCATGTAATGTTTTACTATTTTCCATCCTAAAAATTGACCGAATCGATCTGGACTCTTGTCAGGAAGACCAATCGTAAATGGTGCTTCGTTTAATAAATTTGATTTATCTAAATCATTTATTTTAAATAGTAATTTTTCATCTACTAAATATTTCCAAAAAGAAGGTTCATTTTTTGTTGCCCAATCATAATCTTGTTTTGAATATCGAATTATAATATTTTTTTCCATTGTTGGAAAGGATGCCTCTGTCAGATATAATATTTTCCCCCATTTTATTATATCCTCGGCTAAATTACCTTCAACTTCATTAATGTAATGAGTCATTATCCAGGAACATAAGGCATCTCGTTCTAAATATTCATTATTCATACTTTCTTTGATCCAATCATAAAAAGGTTCTGAAGGTAATTCTTTTATAACATCTGTATTTTTTCCTAAATATCTTTCAAGACCAATTCCAATTTCTTTTTCTGTACAAAACGCATTTGATTGAAATAGGGAATTCATAAACACTATGTTTTCAGGGATTTTACCATTTGGAAAGTGGAATTTCAAATGTTTTAATCCTTCAATAATATTATTTTTATAGGCATTTAAGTTTTTAAATTTTTCATAAATTCTTTTTTCAATTTTTTGTATTGCTTTGTCATGTGTGAACTGTGAGATACTATTTGAAAATGCAGTGTCAGATATTTCTCCTATTTGAAGACAGTAACCAAGTTGATATGAATAAATGTCGGTTATCTTTGATTTAAGATCATGGTGATTTTGTATTAATGTGATTTTATCAGAATTTACGAGTATAGAATCAAGGTTTACGAACTTTGTATTAACATTTATTTCATTGGTATTTATATTTAAAGGATCAGTAGAACATGAAATTGTTACGATCATTAAAATGCTAATAAGTAAAATGTTTTTTAGAGTCATTATTATTATTTAATATTGTAATCAAAAGTAATCAAAAGTAGTCAATTACATTAAGTTGAATCCTCAAGATTCATATTGAAAAAAAAATATTATAATGAAAAAGAATCTATTTATAATTGTTTTTATAGGATTTGCTTTTACCTCTTTTTGTCAAAAAGCTGCTAATAAAAAAATTCAAGCTGGTATAATAACAGGATTTGGATTAAATTTCACTAATCCGACTACAAAATATATTTCTAGAAATGGTGTTGGAACTGATTTTTCTATTGGGATGAACATTAATTATAATTACACTTCAAATATTGGATTTTCTTCAGGTGTAGAATTTGATTTTGAAACAATTAAATTGAAAACGGATTCTAGTTTATATTATGTTTATAACGATACTGAAATTTTAACAAAATCGCAGTATTCTAACACAACAAATATTTTTTCTTTAACAGAAGGAAAAGTTTATAAATTGAATTCAAGAAATGAAAAACCTATTTATTTAACGATACCAACGATGCTTCTTTTTAGAACGGATTATATTGGTTTCATTCGTTATTTTGGGAAATTTGGGTTACGTAATAGTATTTTATTAAGTAATACTATTAATGATAGTGGTTTTAGCTATGATAATGATTTACTTCCAATACCTGTTAAAAATGAAAATATGAAAACTTCCCATCGTGATTTGTCATTATTTAAAAGTTTTATAGGAATTTCAGGAGGTACTGAATGGAATTTCATAGGAACAACAAGCCTAGTTTTTGAATTAGGTTTTTATTATGGTTTCTTAAATATTAGTAGGGGAACGGCATTAATTGGAGATGATGATAAAAATTTATCTATAATTACCAATCACAATACTAGTGCATTGATTTATAATTCATTACCCGCTAAACAGAATCAACTATTATTAAAAGTTTCAATTTTATTTTAAATTTTTCGTTTTGGATTTAACTAAATTATCTAAATATATTTCAACTTGGCTTTCAACGTATTCTGAAAACTCAGGTATTTCGGGTTTTGTTATAGGAATTTCTGGTGGAATAGATTCTGCACTAACTTCTACTCTTTGTGCTTTAACAAATAAAAGAGTGATTTTAGTAAGTATGCCTATTAAACAAACTACTTCAGAATTCGAAAGAGCAAAGAATCATATTTTAGATTTAAAATCTAAATTTTCAAATGTAGAATCAATTGAAATTAATTTAACAACATCTTTTAATCAATTCGAAAGTGATTTACCAGATTATGTTTCAAGTAATAATTTAGTAATGGCTAATTCAAGATCCAGATTAAGAATGATGACATTATATGCTTTTGGTCAAGCAAATAATTGTTTAGTTGTTGGAACTGGTAATAAAATTGAAGACTTTGGTGTAGGTTTTTACACTAAATATGGTGATGGCGGTGTTGATATTAGTCCTATTGCTGATCTAACTAAAACTCAAGTATGGGAGCTAGCTATACATTTAGGGGTTATTAATTCTATTATTATAGCAAAACCTACTGACGGATTATTTGAAGATGGAAGGAGCGATGAAGATCAAATTGGCGCTAGTTATTCTGAGTTAGAATGGGCTATGGTTTATAATGGTGATTTATCAAATCTTTCAGAAAGAGAATTGGAAGTTTTATCAATTTATACTAAATTGAACAAGTTAAATCAGCATAAAATGAATCCAATACCAGTTTGTAAAATCCCATCAGAATTATAATATATATATTACTAAATTTTGAAACTAACAATTGAATCTATGATTAAGAGTTTTCTAATTTTTTTCTTCTTTTGTTATTTTGTATTTGATATATTTTGTCAACAAGATTTTAATAATTATAAGACTCTAAAATCTCAAGGAGACATGCCTAAAGATTTTTCTTTCTTGACATCTGAAAAAATTAAAGAACAATCAGGAAAAGGAAACAATAACTTATCTAAATCACAAGAAAAAGTTTTTTTAGAAGGTATTTACTATGGAATTGACCAACTTTTACATTCAGGTATGGTTATTTATGGTGATGAAATTTCTAATTATGTTAATGATATTTCTAAAAAATTATTATCATCAAAATACCCAAATCTTAAAAACAGTCTTCGTTTCTACACCATTAAATCCAATGAAGTAAATGCTTTGTCTACAGATCAAGGAATTGTTTTTGTTACAACTGGATTAATTTCTCAATTATCAAATGAAGCTCAATTGGCTTTTATTTTAGCGCACGAAATATCTCATTATACAGAACATCATGTTGTAGAATCCTTTGAATATAAAAATCAAAAAAATCATCATAAGGAAGGAATAAGACAATTAAGTATTTATTCAAAAGATAAAGAAACTTCTGCAGATAAATTAGGGATAGAATTATATTATTTAGCGGGTTATAGTAAAGATGAATTATCCTCAACTTTTGATGTATTAATGTATTCTTATTTGCCTTTTGATGAAGTTGAATTTCCCAAGAATTATTTTAATAATTCATTAATGTATATTCCTGAAAATTTATTTCCTAATAAAAAATTTGAAATCAAAGCTATAGAAGATTATGATGATAGTAATAGCTCACATCCGAATATAAAAAATAGAAAATCTGAAGTTGAAAAAGAAATTATTAAATATTCTAATTGGGGTAGTAAATCTTATTTTTTTGGAGAAGCAAGATTTAAATATATCAGAGATCTTTCTAGATTTGAAAGTATTAGGACAAATATATTAGAAGCACAGTACGCGGATGCAATCTATTCAATATTTTTATTGGAAAATGAGTATCCTAAATCTTTTTTTTTAAAAAGAATGAAAGCGCATTGTTGGTTAGGTTTTGCACAATATAAGGCAGCGGGAAGTATTGACGAAACTGTAGATAAGAATTCTGATTTTGAGGGTGAAATTGCTGCAATTCATTTCTTTATAAAGCAATTAAAAAATGAAGCTACTTTAACGTTGGCTCTAAGAGAAATTCAGAATATAAAATTAGAAATGAATGGAGATGATGAAATTAATGCAATTTGGGATAGAATGGTCAAATTAATTTCAAACTCTCAAAAGTTTGATTTAAATAAATATTCTGAAATTTCGTTTGAAAAAGCGTCTAAAAATGTTTTATTACCTCAGATCAAAGATAGTATTGTATTTCAATCAGATAACAAAATTAGTAAGTATGATAAAATTAAAAACAAGAAAGGTAATAATGATCCGTTGGTTTTCGATTCGTCTAAATTTTATTATTACGGATTAAATGATTTGGTGAAAAATAAAGAATTTGTTAATCTTTATTCTCAAATTAAAGATAGTATTCATAAGCTAGAAATAGAAAATGAAGAATATGAAAACATGACTAATTCTGAAAGAAGAAAATTTGATTTAGAAAAAAAATCAAATGATAATGGGATAATTCTAAAAGAATTTATTTTGGTAGAGCCTAGTGCAATAAGTTATAAAAAAGGTAAAATTGATTACGAGTCTTCTGATAAACTAGAAATTAAATATACAGAGGCTATAAATTCTGTAGCTTCGGATTTAGGAATATCAGTGTATAATATTAACAGTGAAAAATTGAATACTATAGGTACAATAGGTTTTAATGAAAGAAGTGTATTGACAAATTTCTTGATGCAAACCTCTCACAATGATAAGGTTGATGTATTTCCTGTTGATTATTATTATTTAAGGGAAATTGAATCAAATTATGGAACTTCTAATATTATTTTTACAATTGTTGAACATACATATAGACCCCATTTTTCTTTAGGCGCAATTTGGTTTATTTTTTATCCACCGGCACTTTTAGGATATATTCCAATTCCTTTTATGAAAGGGAATCAGACTCAATTAAATTTAGTTTTATTGAATAGTAAAAAAGCGATAATTGAAAAAGGATTTTCATATTATTTTAATGAGCCGATCAATAAATTAACTTTAAAAGCAAGAATGTACGACATTTTTCAAAATTTGAAAATGAATTAAAATATTCAATTTAACTTATTCATTATGAAGTCATTTACATTATTCTTCCTTTTTTATTTTTTTATCGCATTTTCACTTTTTTCACAATCTAAAGGTTTTTTTGGCAAAAAAAACATCGTTGAGTTTGGTGTTACTTTTCAAAACCCATTGCTCTATAATTATAGAATATCTAATTTAGGTCAGATTGAAACAGGAGCTTTTTTAAATGAAAATGGAACGTTAGTTTCTGGTAAACCCAAAATTAATTTAGGATATAGATTTAGTTTGGGGCGAATAATTGAAAAGAATTTTGGATTTTATATTGAATCTGGATTAAGTTATTTTTCGGTTGTTCCCAATCTTAATTCTACTTCTATTTTCTCTCAAAATAGCATAACAAAATATTCTAATTTATATTCTGAAATGTTAGATATTCGTTCGTTTACAATTATGCCTAAAATAGAATTTGCTAATAATGATGCACTTTTACCACTTGGTATTTCTAATCAATTTGGGGTTGGATTCAATTACTATAAAACCTTATCAAAAGAATATATAGGAACATTTGATCAAACGGATGATTTAGGTAATATCACTTCCAATAATAAAGTTTCAAAATATAATTATTATAACTTTTCGGATAAATCTATAAAAGGATATTCACTCATGTATAAATTAACAATGCGAATCCCCATTAGTGAAAGTCTTCTTTTCCATTTTGGATTTAGGTATACATTTAATTTTGTCCCTTCATATTTTATTTATTCAAATTCTTCAAACAGTATTTTGTCGCAAGAAAACATGAGAAATATGATTAAATTGAAAGAAAATAGAAATTTAATTAATTTTGAAACTGGGTTATCTTTTTGTTTTTAATTGATTAAGCTTCAGGCGCCAGTCTTAATTTAATACCATTAATTTCTTCTGTAATTTGAATTTGACATCCCAATCGACTGTTTGGTTTAACAAAAAATGCTTGATCTAGCATGTCTAGTTCTGCATCATTTTGTTCAGGTAAAACAGTGTCAGATTCTAAATAACATTGACATGTTGCACACATGGCCATTCCGCCACATTCTCCGAGTACTGGTAATTCGTATGATTTACACACTTCCATGATATTCATATTCATATCAGTTGGAGCAATTAAATCATGCGATATTCCCTCTCTGTCAATAATTGTTACTGTAATTTCGTTCATTTTTTATTTTTTGTATTACAAAAATAGTTATTCTTTTTTAATTGTAAATCCTAAGAGAATTATTGCCATCCCAAGTTGTTTGATATTGTCTTAATCCAAATTCTGAACCACTTATTGCAGATCCATCATACAATGAAAATTTTGCTGCTGAACAAATGTCTATTAGTTGTAAGAAATTAGATGAATCAGGTGATAGAGGTTTTTTACAAATCCCTTCCGGATCTTTTGGAGAATGTCTATCAAAAGCAACAAATGTATCAGTAGATTTTCTATAAACAATAATACCTTTAGAACCTCCTGAAACATAAGTCCATCCTCCAACTCCTATTAAAGAAGAATAACTTGGAAAATCAATATTAATCGTTATGTCAAATGGAATATTAGGTACAGGATTTTGATTAGTATTCTTTTTACATCCTGATATCAAAAAGATTATTAATAAAATAAAAATATTCTGTATCTTCATTGCATAACGATTGTTTAGTATAAAAGTAGAATGTTTAAAACGATTTTCAGATTTATTTTATTGCTAATCATTTTGATTTTTTTTCGCTGTGCAAGTAAAGGTCCTGAAGTTGCTGCATCTAGTGTAGAAAAAGCACAAAAAATTATTGAAGCAAAAAGAGCTGAACAAATTAAGAATGCCAAAAAATTAAAAAAAGAAGCTATAAAAAGAACCTTAAAAATGCAATCTAAACCTGTACGTAAATCTTTAAAAAGAAATGCAAAAAAATTAAAAAGAAGATCAAAATTAATTGATAAACGAGAACTAATAGGACCAAACTATAATAAACCCTATTAATCTAATGTCATTAGTTCTTCAGTAGCTAATTCCCAAATTTCCATTTCACTATTTAGTTCTTTCTTTATTGTCTCGTATTCAGCTAGTACTTTTGTTGATTCTGTTTCATTCGTATAATCTAGATTTAATATAATTTCGTCCATTTTCTGTATTTTGTTTTCCAGTGAACTTATATTTTCTTCTGTTTTTTTTATTTGATTATTTAATTGTGTTTTTTTTCTTTTAATTTCTTTTATTTCATCAAATGATTGAATCTTTATTTCTTCAACTTTTATAATTGGAGTAGGGGATTTAACTTTTTTATTTTCGTTTAAAAGTTGTTTATTTTCTTCCGATATATCCATTTTTCGCTGTAAAAATTCTTGTACACCAAAATGATGAATTTTTAATCCTTGATTTTCAATGTCCCAGATTCTATTCGTTAATCCATCTAAAAATTCACGATCATGCGACACAACAATAAATGTACCTTCATAGTTAATTAAAGCTGACTTCAATACTTCTTTACTTAAAATATCTAAATGATTTGTTGGTTCATCAAGTATTAAAAAGTTTGAAGGACTTAACAATAGTATACAAAGTGCTAATCTTGTTCTTTCCCCACCTGATAATACAGCAACTTTTTTATCTACATCTTCTCCTGTAAATAAAAACGCTCCAAGGATACTTCTTAAATCTTTTCTTATTTCTCCTACAGCAATATCGTCAACAGTTTCATATATTGTTTTATTAATATCTAGGGATTCTGCTTGATCTTGGGCAAAGTATGTAATTTGAACATTGTGACCATAGTTTACTTCACCATCTCCCTCAATCTTGTTCATTACTCTTTTTATTAATGTTGATTTTCCAACACCGTTTGCGCCTAAAAGAGCAATTTTTTCACCTCTACCTACTGTTATATTAATATTTTTAAATAAAGTTCTGTCTCCATAAGTTTTTCCCATATTATGCATTTCAAGTACCCATTTACCTGGTTGTACACTTAACGGAAATGATATTTTCATTCCTGAATTATTATCATTATCAACTTCAATTATTTCTGTTTTATCTAATTTTTTTATTAATGATTGCGCAAAAGAAGCTTTATTTTTTTTTGCTCTAAATTTATCTATTAATTCTTTTGTATGTTTAATATCTTTCTCTTGTTGTTTTTTAGCTTCTCCCATTCGCTCAGATTCTTCTGCTCTGGCGATTTTATATTTTGAATATCCATATGGGAAATCTAATAGTTTTCCTTGTGATATTTCTAATGTACGTTTTGTTACATTATCTAAAAATAAACGATCATGCGAAATTACAATTACTGCTCCTTCAAATTTTTGCAGGTAATTTTCTAACCAGCTTATTGAAATGATATCTAAATGATTTGTTGGTTCATCTAATAATATAATATCTGGTTGATTTACTAATATTCTGGATAATTCAGCCCTCATTTTCCAGCCTCCTGAAAATTCAGATAATTTTTTTTCAAATTCTAAATCTGTAAATCCTAATCCTTTTAGCGTAGAAGCAATCTTTTCTTCCCATAAAAAGCCTTCATGCAAATTAAATTCATGATTTAAATCACTTAATTCATTAAGCATATCCATGTAGCTATCAGACTCGTAATCTGTCCGAGTTACTAATTCTTGATTTATAACTTCTAATCTATTTTTTAGCCTAGTTAGAAGTTCATTAGATTGGTTTAAAAATTCAAAAACTGATAATTTAGTATCTATTTTAATATCCTGAGTTAAATATCCTATAGATAGGTCTTTTGGTTTATGTATTTTTCCTTCTGAAGGTTGATCTTTTCCTGATATTAATTTTAATAATGTAGATTTTCCAGCTCCATTTTTTCCAGCTAAACCTATTTTATCTCCTTTATTAATTTGTACTGTAATTCCTTGAAATAAATATCCTTGGGGTAGGTGTACCCCTAATTGTTCTAAATTAATCATTTTGTAAAGTTATTAAATTCTAACCGTATATCTTGTTTAATCATTAATCTTCATTAAAATTTATTTATTTTTCTCTAATTTATTTCAAAAAAAAACCTCGGTAATAATACCGAGGTTTAATAATATTTTTTTTCATTTTAGAAACTCCAAACATCGTGTTCAATAGTTCTAATTTCTTCTTTTACTTTTTCAGCTTCAAATAACGCATCTACACCAGTTTTATAGCTTTCAAACTTTCTATCGTAAACGTTGCTTTCTTTGTAAATTGTGCACGTAAATCTCCGTTTCCAAAATAAATCATCAAAACTCATCCATTGCGCATCATTTTGATCATTGTAAACGAAGTAGTTATTTAAGACAAATCTACAATGTGGAAAATATAACCAAAATAATTCTCTCATTCCTGTAATTTGTTTATCAGCATCTTTGTTGTACACAACTGGAGCGATAGCAATAATTCTAACATCAAGTACAGATCTTTCTTTGTCAAAGAACCAATCTTCTTTCATTCTATATTGAATAACATCTTTTGAAACAATCCAAGTTGTATCTCTTGGAGGATAAACTGGTTGAATTGTTCCATCTGCTAATGTTATTGTACTATCTTCTCCAAAACTATTTGGTATAGCTGTTGTTGATTCTGCACCCAAACTTCCCATATAGTTGAACAAGTTTGTTCTATATGTACTATCTGTATAGTAATTCATTCCTGGCTGTGGATCAACAGGATATTTTAATTGATCACCATCTGTTATGTCAAATTGAAATGGATTGTAAGGTGAAAACACTCTTAAATCACCATTTAAAATATGTGTTTTAAGAATTGTCCATAAACTCCATCTAGATGAATTTTTCACCCAGTTGTTTGATGCATCATATTCATCAAACGGGAAATACATTGGATGATTTATTTTTTCACGCATATCAATAGATTCCCAAACTCGTCTACTCCAAATTACATCCGCTTCTCTTACGAATTCATAAGGAATCATTCGTTTTGTTGGAATATGTTCTTGTATGAACACACCATCAACAATTCCATCAGCTGGAACGTTTACTGGACCTCCATTTATCTCTGGTTGAGCAATACTAGTTCCTGCTAGTAAAATTAAAGCTGTACTTAATAATAGACTTTTCATAATTCAAAGTATTATTGAACGGAAATAATTGACGCCATGTTACCAGCATATCCCATACCTTTATATTTAGCGGATATACTAACTTTTGAACCTGGTTTTGATTGTTTTAATAAAGATATTGCTTCAGCAGATAACACTGAACCAGTACCAGATGCTGGTCTTGGAGCTCCTGCAACATTTACTTCCCAAGAAGTTACATCAAAACTTGCAGTTAATGGAATTTCTGGTGGATATTTAGCAAATAACTTTGTCATACTAGCTAATGCTGATTTTCCTACAGAAGAACCTGAAGCCAATGTACCTAAATAAATTTCAGGTTTTGGTAAATTCATAACTCTAAAAGGGAATTTACCTAAAGAAACAGTTTTATTTGTTACTGAATTTTTACCAGATACAGTAATACTGCAAGTCCTTCCTGCTCCCGGACTACCAATATAACCCTCACCACTTTTGGATAATGTTACGCCTTCTCCTGCTAGAACTGTTTGATCATATCCAGAAGCTACACCTGATATTTTATTCGGGTATCCTCTATACAATACATTCATCTCTGGTAAGGAAACATTTCCTTGTGGTTTCATAATTTTAATTGTATGTGTCCAATTTTCTTTCTTAATTTCCCCAGACTTCTTTTTAACCGCTACTGTTCCGTTTAAAACCATTTCAGCTCCACCACTTACTTTAACCTTAACAGCACCTTTTCCATCTGCAACAGTTATTGCTCCCGGACCAGTTACCATAGGTTGGTTATCAGAGTCAAAAGCTGCCATCATTACATTTATTTCTACTTCATCACCTGAATTTGCAATAGCAGGTCCGAAAGCCAATGGCATGATTTTATTAAAACTATATTCACCTGTAGATACTCTACTTTTAATATGTGTAATAGCTGTCGCTCTTGCGGCTAATATTTCTTGTTGAAGTGCTGTTAATGAAGCGATTGCAGCAACAATAGGAGAGTGGTCAAAAGTTCTTGCTATCCAATGTAAGTGCTTTTCTTCTTCCATATCTGCGTATTCATTTTTAGATAAAGCCATGTAAATCTGTTTGATAACTTCACCATCATCAAGCATATTTACTTGTTTGTTTGAAGCCATCATTTTATCTACTTGTTTTTCTAATTCTCCATTATTAGCAAATGTATTTATAGCAGTAGATTTAAATTTAAATGCTTTTCCACCAGGAGGAGCATATGTACCAACTAAATCACAAATCTCACCTCTATATTTATTGTAATTTTCAAAAAGTGCTTTTCCAGATCCAGTAACAGGTTCTAAATCTTGTCCAATTACTTCATGCATTGGTATATCATATTGATCCTTAGCTTGTATAGCCATTAAATTATATACACCAGGTTTTAGAGGTTCACTTTTTGAGTATGCTATCCATACTACGTTTTCAGGACCGTCCATTTTTACGGTTTTAACATCTTCACCACATTTACCTAATAAGTCTACCTTAAGTAAATCTATTTCTTCTATTCTTTCTCCAGCAATTTTGTTAATTTTATCAATTACTTTTAAATAATATTTTACCTTTTCAACTTTTTGTGGATTGGTTTTATCTTGTGATGCTTCTACTAAGTCTTTCCATGATGAGTTACCTCTTTCAAACTGTGTTACAGCACCTACTTGTATATTTTTTTCAATCGCTACGAATGCATCTAATACAGCTTTAGACACGTTCATTGCTAAAAGTGCTAGTAGTACTAAATACATAAGACCTACCATCTTCTGTCTTGGGGTTTCTTTTCCTCCACTCATGTCTTAATTTTATTTTAATTGGTTTTAACTTAATTATTCAAATTACTTTTAGTAATAAATTATTAATATTTAACCTTTATTGATAGACATTGCTTTCAACATGTTACCATATACTGTATTCAAATCAGTAAGATTTGCTGATAACATTGCCATGTTTTCTTTGTATCGTTTCGTATCTTCTGTTGAATCCGAAAGATTTTTCATCATTTCAGTAACTTGAGATTGGAATTTTTCTGTACTTTCTAAATGTGCAGAAGAACCTTTTAATTGTAATTCATATACATTGTTCAATGCTGCTAAGTTTTTAGATACTTTTTGCATTTGTTCTCCAAAAGATTCACCTTCAGCAGTTGATGAAGTCATACCTGAAATTGAAACAGAAGCTCTTTCGTAGGCCTCAGAAAGATTGGATACTTTATCTGATGCTGCTTGTAAGCTTGATACGTAAGAATCTGTTGCAGCTGCTGCACTTGAAACACCTTGTAATTGAGCTGCATTTTCTCCTAGAGCACGCATACCTTCTCCTAATCTATCTAATAAAGCTGCGTCTATGTTTGCTGCACTTAACATTTCATCTAAATGTTCAGTTACACCAGCAACATGAACTGCATTTTTTGAAGCTCTAGAGCTAACTATTGGTTCTGCATCGTGATCTAAATCATCCGCGTGTCCCAACGCTAATTCTGGGTAAGCTAATTCCCAATTTGGATCTTCATGTAACGGTTCAAATGCAGATAAAATAAATATACAAGCTTCGATTCCTAACCCACCAATTAACATTACAGTTGCTCCTGGCCAATGTTGGATTTTAAACATCGCTCCCACAATTACTACAGCTCCTCCCCATCCGTAGACGAACTTCATGATTGTTTTAAATTTTTTACTTTCGAATATACTTCCTCCTCCTGAACTCATAATATCTTAGTTTAAGTTTTTAATAAATTGTTATTTGTTTTAGCTTTTTATCTTAGTTGAATATCTCCTTGTATTTCTTCACCGCCTTCTTTCGTAAAGTCACGACCTCCACGTCCTAAGTGAGTCATTACATTTCTATATCCTATATAAGATTTAGCACTATCTTGGTATTCAAAAGTTCTAGTTGAGTTTTGTAAATAATATCCTATATCTTTCCATGAACCACCTCGCAATACTTTTCTTTTCATTGATGGTGGATCCCAATCCATTGCATTATATCTGTAATCACTATTCAAATCGTGTGAGAATTCATTCATTGATTCATCGTATGCAGTTTCACACCATTCCGAAACATTTCCTGCCATACAGTATAGCCCCCAACCATTCGGATTATATGAATATACTTTTACAGTATGAAATCCTCCATCTTCGAAATATCTACCTCTCATCGGTTTAAAATTCCCTAAGAAGCAACCTGCTTCATTTCTGATATATGGTCCTCCCCATGGGTATGCTGATAAAGCTAAGTCACCTCTAGATGCTCTTTCCCATTCAGATTCTGAAGGTAATCTAAAATCGTTAACAAATATTTCTCCCATGGATACTAACCATGAATTTAATAATTGAGTTCTCCAAATACTAAATGCTTTTGCTTGAAACCATGTAACACCTACAACAGGGTAGTTATCATATGATGGGTGCCAAAAATACATTTGAGTCATAGGGTCATGGAATGAATAAGTAAAATCACGTATCCAACAAAGTGTATCTGGATAAACGTTTATTAACTCATCAATAATGAAACGCTGTCTATTTTCATGCCCACGTATTGCATTATTTTGACCTTTTTTATTGAAATGACCTAAATCTAAATCTTGTCCTTGAGGATCCTTTGTGTATGGATGCGGAGGAGTCTCTAACGTACGATGTTCAGGGACAATTTTTTCACCTTGATTGTCGTATCCATCTGGTGTAATATTTATCCTACCTCTTTTAGCAGCTTCAATCATATCCACCCAATAGTATTTATACATCAATTTACGTGTGTCAATTTCTTTTATTCTAAAAAAACGTTCAGGTTGAGGATAATACATATCAGCTAAAAGAGGAACTAGAGCAGGATCTTCAT
>CALPSU020000014.1 GCA_943326315.2 Chryseobacterium gleum | reverse complement strand
TACTATCCATACAACCATTAATATCTTTAGCAATTAATGTTACTTTATGTTGTTTACTTGAAGGTATGTTTGCATCATTAAAAGTATAGGATAGATCAGAACTAGTTGAAGTTATATTCGTTGAATTATCCAAGTGCCATTCGAATGAAATCGCATTGGTAGAAATGTTTGAAGTAGGAAAACTAAAATTATTACAAACATGAGTTCCGATTGTGAAATTTGAAGTTGGGCTTGTCATGTCAATGTATTTTTTAACAGGTAACGATACACATCCAAATCCATCCGTTGCTATTAAAGAAATTGAATCATGAAAATTACCAGCAACTAGAAAGTTGAATGACGTTGTTTGAGATAACGTATTTGTAGTTTGTATTCCTGAATTTCGCGGCATCGTCCAACTAAAATTAGAGAATGTAGTGGATCCATTACCTTGAGGTATTGAATTGTTTGTAAATACTTGATTAATAGGGCCGCAAATATTGGAAGGAGCAACAATTTGAGCTAGAGGAAGTTCTAAAACAGTGATAGGTAAAGTAGTAGTACTTGTACAGAAATAGTTATTCATAGCAGTTACTGTTATTGTAAATGAACCTGCAGAACTGTATGTATATGAAGCTGTTGGATTTCCAAAAGGAAAACCTAATCCATTACCCATGTCATAGTTATAATTTGTAATAACTCCTGGAGCTGGAGTAGTAGAATTTCCGGTCATTACAACAGATGTATTTTTACAAATTTGAGGTGCAGATAATGAAAATGAAGCATCTACTTTTGTAATTGTAATAGTTTGTTTTGTACTATCGTGGCAACCGGTTGTGTAATTATATACGACTTGTTCAATATCGTAAGATCCGTATGCGTTATAATCAAAATTACTGCTACCTGAAAAATTAGAGGCATTAAAAGGATTCCCAATAATTGTTGTTCTAGATGTTAATGGATCTCCCCATTTCCAAACTATTTTTATGTTGTCATTTGTTCTTCCAATTTTAGCCTTATCTGTAACAGCAACATTAACTGGAAAACTTGGGGGATTGCAGAATACAAGAGATGCAGGTGTAAAATCTGATATAGCACTCCAAATAAAAACAGCATTGTTTATTGTAATACTGTCTTTACACCCTCTATAATTAACTACTAATTTAACATCGAAATAACCAGTATCAATAGGATATGAATAAACAGGATCTTTTACACTACCGTGATCTCCACCATCTCCAAAATCCCAATCATATATTATTTCAGCTGGATCAAAAACGCCATTTAATATAGATGTATTAGTAAATGTAACAGTTGATTTAGCACAGGTAATAGGAGGTGTGTTTGTGAAACCAACAGAAACTAAATCACCAACTTTCACATAATTAATTTTAGTTTCAGTATCTGTACAACCATTTTGAGTAGTAATAGTTAGAGAAACAGTATATAATCCGGTAATGTAAGTTTGGTCAGGAGGAGATTGAAGAGTAGAAGTAATTCCGTTTCCAAAATCCCAAGCCCAAGAAATAATAGGATCACTTGCACTAGAAGAATTAGAAAAATCTGAAAATTGTACTATTAATGGTGTACATCCTTTTACAATTCCACCTGAAAAATCTGCATTTGGAGGAATGGTGTGAATAAAATTATTGAAAATTTTAGTATCTGTACAACCAAAAATTCCATTTACAGTTAAAGTTATATTAAAAAAGTTATTCGTCACATAAGAGTGGATTAATGGAGAACCTATACTATTCGGGGTTCCATCTCCAAAATTCCATGTAGGATTTGAAGAGTTAGGTGTTGTATTTGTGAAAGTAACAAGAAGTGGTATACATCCTGAAATTGGAGTTGCAGTAAATGTTGGTATTGGTTTAGGAACAATAACTATTTGTTTTGTTTTTGAGGAATTACATCCGCTAATAGTATTTTGAGAATTTAAAGTTATGTTATAAGTTCCAGCTACGTTATATGTGAATGATGGATTTTGAGAAGTTGAAGTAACACCAGCCATGCCGCTAAGCCATGACCAACTATTTGCACCTCCCACTGAATTATCTATTAAAGTAACTAATGATCCTGCACATGCAGAATCTGCAACTGTGAAATCTGTAGCGAAGTTTGAATTGGAGATTGAATGTGTTACCGTTGAACTACATCCATTTGAAATATTTGTGACTGTTAAAGTAATACTATATGTATTTGCAGTATTGTAAGAAACGGAAGGTGGTGTTTGCAAAGTTGAAGTTTGAGAATTTCCAAAATCCCACGAATAAGAAAAGCCTCCTACATCAGACTGATTAGTAAAAGTTGCTACTGTTGGAAGTACACAAGTATTTGCATTTATTAAAAATTGTGCATTTGGATTAGGTATAACATTGATATAATTTATCTTTACTTCTGAATCGGTATTGTGGTTTTGATCGGTTACATTTAAAATTATAATTTTTAATCCAGGACTAGTGTAACTGTGTGTTTCTATAGGGTTTGTTCCATGTGGATTAGTACCATCGCCATAATCCCAATCGTATGCCACAATAGGAGTAGATCCAGCTGTTGAAGTACTTGTGAAAGTCACATTTTCACCAATACAAACAGTAAGAGGAGTTGCCGTAAATTGAGCTGTAGGAGGTTGAGTTAATCCAATTAATGGGAATGTAAGGAGTAATAAAACGAATATTAATTTAAACATATTTATTATATTTAGTTTTTGTTTTTTATACAAAAAAACACCATAGTCAAGTCTAAAAAATTAAGTTTTAGTTTATGTTTATCACAAATCTACTATAAATTAATTAATATAAATAATTATTGCAATTGAGAATTATCACAATAGAATTTGATCCTTTTTTTAAATTAATTATCTCTAAATTTACCATCCAAAAAAAAACATTATGACGTCCATTTCATTTATTAAATCCTTTACTAATTTAACTGAAAAATCAATTAATAGAACTTTGAAATTGTTGCTAGAAGGAGCTACAGTTCCTTTTATTTCTAGGTATAGAAAGGAGATGACGGATGGTTTAGATGAGGTTCAAATTTCAGAAATTAGAGATTTAGCAAAGAGGTTTGAAGATATTTGTGCACGTCAGAAAACAATACTTTCATCCATTGAAGAGCAAGGGAAACTAACCACTGAATTAAAAGAAAAAATTGAAACATGTTTTGATTCCATCGTTTTAGAAGATTTATATTTACCATTCAAACAAAAAAGACTAACAAAAGGGGATAAGGCAAAGAAATTAGGTTTAGAACCTTTAGCCAAAATGATCATGTCACAAAGGGGGGGAGATCCTATTGTAATGGCAGATAAATTTGTGAAGGGGGATGTTATTAATGAAGATATGGCAATATCAGGAGCGAAGGATATTATTGCTGAATGGATAAATGAAAATACAGTCGCAAGAGCTCGAGTGCGAACATTATTTCAAAGAAAATCAATTCTTACAACAAAATTAATTAAAGGAAAGGAAGAAGAAGGGGCAAAATATAGGGATTATTTTGATTTTTCAGAGCCACTTTATAAATGTGCATCTCATCGTTTTTTAGCTTTATATAGAGCTGAAAGGGAAGGTGTTTTATCTTTAAAGACACAACCATCTAAAGAAGAAGCTTTAGAGAGTTTAGAGCGATTTTTTGTAAAAGGAAATGATGCATGTTCCGATCTTGTCTCAGAAGCTTGTGCTGAATCTTACAAAAGATTGATGTGTCCTTCTTTGGAAACGGAAACATTAAACGAAGCGAAAGAAAAAGCGGATAAAGATTCTATTAAAGTTTTCTCAACGAATTTACGTCAGCTTCTTCTCGCTCCACCTTTGGGAGCAAAACGAATTTTAGCAATTGATCCTGGTTTCAAATCGGGTTGTAAAGTAGTTTGTTTGGATGAATCAGGAGAGTTATTAACGAATGTAAATATTTATCCTCATCCTCCTCAAAAAGAGATGGATAAAGCAATGTCTAAATTATTTCAATTGGTTCAAGCGTATAAAATTGATGCAATTGCAATTGGTGACGGAACAGCTGGTAGAGAAACAGAAGCTTTGGTTAAAAAAGTGAAATTCGACCGTGATTTAGATGTGTATGTTGTCAATGAAGATGGCGCTTCAATTTATTCAGCAAGTTCGATTGCAAGGAAAGAATTTCCAGATTTTGATGTAACTGTAAGAGGTTCAGTCTCTATAGGTAGACGTTTGATGGATCCTCTGGCTGAATTAGTAAAAATTGATCCAAAATCTGTTGGAGTTGGCCAGTATCAGCATGAGGTAAATCAAGGAATGTTAAAAAATGCATTGGATGATGTTATTGTTTCCTGTGTAAATACCGTTGGTGTAGATTTAAATACTGCTTCGCCATATTTATTGAGTTATGTTTCAGGTTTAGGACTGTCTATAGCAGAAAATATAGTTACATATCGAACTGAAAATGGAGGAATTAAATCTCGCGATGAACTAAAAAAAGTGAAACGACTAGGGGATAAAGCATTTGAACAAGCAGCAGGATTTTTACGCGTAAGAGACGCAATAAATCCCTTAGATAATTCTGCGATTCACCCTGAAAATTATAAAGCTGTTGAAAAAATGGCTAAACAATTGAAATTAAAAGTGCCAGAATTGATTGGAAATGAAGTTGTTTTAAAAGAAATTAAAAAAACAGATTTCCCAGATATGGATAGTTACACTTTTGATGATATTATCAAAGAATTAAAAAAACCGGGAAGAGATCCTCGAAAAAAAGCAAAAGTAATTGAATTTGATACTAGAATTCGTTCTATTGAGGATTTACAAGTAGGAATGATTTTACCAGGAATAGTAACAAATGTTACTGCTTTTGGTGCTTTTGTAAATATCGGAATCAAAGAAAATGGTTTAATTCATAAATCTAATTTAGCGGAAGTATACGTAGAAGATCCTTCACAATTTATATCTCTTCAAGAACATGTTGAAGTTCAGGTTTTAGAAGTCGATGCTCCTAGGAAGAGAGTGGGGTTGAAGAGAGTGAATAATAATTAATCGTTTTCAGTTTATTCCTTAATTATTTTAGAAATTGAAAGTGGATTTGAGTTTATTTTAATAAAATAAACTCCTTGTTTAAAATCAGAAAGCACTATACTGTTCTCCCCAATTGAAACATTTATTTTTTGAAGGACTTGTCCGTGTAAATTAGTGATAATTACTTGATCTTCTTTTTCAGAATAAAAAGTTATTTTTTCAGAAGTTGGATTCGGATAAATTTTAAATTGGTCATTTATTGACAATTCATTTAATTTAGCCATTTCGGGATTTGGATGTGACCATTTTCTTAAAAATTTCCAAACTAAGATAGCTTCAGTAATATCGTTTACGGGTTCGTATAAGTAAATATGAGCTGCATTATTAAATCGAACTAATTCGACAGAACCATTTGGATTACAGGTATTGTATACAAATCGATCAACAGTGATTCCATCGTTTGCAGAATCTGTATATCTAGTTGAATCTGAAGTAATATCGCATGAATGTTTATTTTTCCAGAAATTCATCGTTTGACCTACTAAACTTAATGAAGGCAATGCGCTTCCAGAATATGGAACAGTTGGATCAGATGTTCCGTGAAGATGTATTACTGGAGTTAAATAGGAAGGATTACAAGATGCAATATCAGATGTTGCCATTGTACCAGCCATTGTTCCTATAGCAGCTATTTTATTGTTCAATTTACAAGCTAAATGATGCGACATTATACTTCCCATTGAAAAACCTGTGCAATATGTTTTTTTAGGATCTGTATTTTTACTTAATGTAACATAATCCATTAATTGTTGAATAAAGGAAATATCGTCAGCGGTTGAGGATAAAAGTGTTCCATTATTCCAAGAAGTTTGAGAATATGAATTCAATAAACCTTGCGGATAAATAATAATTAATCTAGCTGTATCGGCAATTTGGTTAAATCCTAAAATTGTAAAATCGTTTGATGTTGCCCCAAGACCATGTAAAACATAAATTACCGGTAAATGTTCAGAAATTTGAAAATTTGTAGGTAAATACATTTGGTATGTCCGAGTTATACCATTAATATTAATTGTTTCGTTTGATAATTGAGAATAACTTTGAAGTGTAATTAAAAATAAAAAGCTGAATGTTAATTTTTTAATTTGTGATTTTAAATCAAGACTTTTAAAACGAAGCAAGTATAATTTATTCCAATTCATAGTTTTAAATTTTATTAGCGCTTAAAAATAGTTTTGTAATATACAAATTATACCATAAAAAAAAGGAATCTCTAAAGATTCCTTTTTGCATATTTTAATAAACTTAAAACAACTAGTTGTCTATTTTGGTTGACTGAGCTTGTCGAAGTCTAGTATCTATACTCGTCAGATTTGAAAGGACCATTTACTGGAACTCCAATATAATCAGCTTGTTCTTGTGTTAATACATCTAATTCAACACTGATTTTAGCTAAATGTAAACGAGCTACTTTTTCATCTAAATGTTTTGGTAGAACGTAAACATCATTTCCGTAATTCGCACTGTTTTCCCATAACTCTAATTGCGCTAAAGTTTGGTTTGTGAAAGAGTTTGACATTACGAAAGATGGATGACCTGTAGCACAACCTAAATTTACTAAACGACCTTCAGCTAAAATAATAATATCTTTTCCTGCAATTGTATAAATATCAACTTGAGGTTTAACTGTATTTTTAGTATGACCATGATTTTCGTTCAACCAACCCATATCTATTTCATTATCGAAGTGACCAATGTTACAAACGATCGCTTTATCTTTCATGTTTTCGAAGTGACGACCAACGATGATGTTTTTGTTTCCAGTTGTAGTAACTAAGATATCACCCAATCCTACAACGGTGTCTAATTTTTTAACTTCAAATCCGTCCATTGCAGCTTGTAAAGCACAAATTGGATCAATTTCAGTAACGATAACTCTCGCACCAGCACCTTTCAATGAAGCTGCAGAACCTTTACCAACATCTCCGTAACCACAAACAACAGCAACTTTACCAGCCATCATAACGTCAGTAGCACGACGAATAGAATCAACTAAAGATTCTTTACAACCGTATTTATTATCAAATTTAGATTTAGTAACAGAATCATTTACATTGATTGCAGGCATAACTAAAGTTCCATTTTTAACACGTTCGTGTAATCTGTGAACTCCAGTTGTAGTTTCTTCAGATAACCCTTTAATACCAGCAGTTAATTCTGGGTAACGGTCAAAAACCATATTTGTTAAATCACCTCCATCATCTAGGATCATATTTAATGGTTGCCCATCTTTAAATGCGAAAATTGTTTGTTCGATACACCAATCAAATTCCTCTTCGTTCAAACCTTTCCAAGCGTAAACAGGAACACCTGTTGCAGCAATAGCAGCAGCAGCTTGATCTTGAGTAGAGAATATGTTACAAGAAGACCAAGAAACTTCAGCACCTAAAGCAGTTAAAGTTTCAATTAAAACAGCAGTTTGAATAGTCATATGTAAACAACCTGCAATTCTAGCACCTTTAAGCGGTTGAGCAGAACCAAATTCTTCACGAAGAGACATCAAACCTGGCATTTCAGCCTCAGCTAACATAATTTCTTTTCTTCCCCATTCAGCTAAGCTGATATCTTTAACTTTGAAACCTAATTTTTCAGTTGTGTTCATAAAATTATTTTTTATTTTAACTTTTTACTACGCAAATTTACGAAACTCCTTTTGAAATAAAAAATGGAATTTCATTATTATTCTTAACGTTCAATAATTAAATTTTCTACGTTATTTTTCTTCTTTCCAAATCTAGCTTTTACTCTGTCTACACAATAATACATTATAGGAACAGCTACTATAGTCAAGAACATAGAACTTAATAATCCACCAATTAAAACCCAGGCTAATCCATTTTTCCATTCAGCACCTGAACCTTTTGCAATTGCAATAGGAATCATACCAAAAACCATTGCAATTGTAGTCATTAAAATTGGTCTCATACGTTCTCGAACAGATTCAAGAAGAGCCATGTAGGTTGTTTTACCTTCAGCCTTTAAATGATTTGTAAAATCTACAATTAATATGGCGTTTTTAGCAACTAAACCTAAAAGCATAATCATTCCCAACATAGTGAATATTCCGATATTTGAAGAGGAGAAATTTAAAGCTAGAATTGCTCCAATTAAGGCAACAAATATCGATGCCAATACAACTAAAGGATATACAAAATTATCGTATAATGCAACCATAATAAGGTAAACAAGGATCACTCCGATAAGCATAGCAGAACCCATTGCTCCCATTCCTTCTTTAGATCTTTTTACTTCACCACCCCATGTCAGACGAACATTTTCATCTAAAGGTTCAACTTTTAAATAGTCTTCGATTTCTTTCGCAACTGTTCCTGCAGCTGAACCTAAAATATACGCTCTAATTGTTGTTGAACTTAATCTGTTTTTTCTTTCCAATGAAGAGAATCCATTTCCAATTGAAATATTTGCGAATTCTTTTAATTCTACGACATTTCCTTTTGTAGTTGAGAAACTCATGTTTTTAATGTCATCTACATTTTTTCGATCACTTTGATCCATCATTATTCGTATGTCATATTCATTGTCTTGGTCTTCAAAATTAGAATCAGTATTTCCTGTCAAAGCATTTTGAAGTTGCATCCCTACCATCGCAATCGGTAATCCTAATTGGCCCATTTTTTCTCGATCTAATTCTACTCTAATTTCTGGAGTAACGTCGTCTGTTGAAATTGTAGGGTCTTTTGCGCCTGGGATATTAAGTATTGCTTTTTTCAACCTTCTAGCTTCATCCATTAAAAGGTCTTTATTATTACTAGATAAGAAAATTTCAATCGGCGCTTCTTCTGATTCTACCATTCCAATATTGATAGCCTTAACTTCAATACCAGGAAATTTATTTTCTATTTTCTTACGAATTTCCGTCATGTAAATAGCAGTTGGAAACGTATCTTGAACATGATCTTTAAGTTTAACAACCATCTCAGATCTAGATTCATTTCCAAAAGATGCAGCTCCCATACCAGCACTTGGTCCACCAACATTAGAGAAAACTAATTTCACTTCTTTTTGAGCTAAAATAAGCTGCTCAATAGCATACGTAGTGGCATTGTTTTCGGCAAATGGAATACTTTTATCGTATTTTAATTTAACAGTAAACTTTCCTTGATCACCTTGAGATACGAATTCTTGACCAACAATTCCTAATTTCATAGTTGCCATTGAACCAAAAAAGATTATTAAAATACCTACAATTGAAATAATTTTATGCTTTAAAGACCATCCAACTAATTTCACATATTGATCCGTAAAAATTGTGATTCGTCTTTCAAACCACATTAAAAATACATGAATAGGATTTGATTTTTTAAGAACAGTTTCTTTTGCAAAACGAGATGCCAACCAAGGAGTTAATGTAAAACAAACAAATAATGACATCAAAGTAGAAATTACTACTACGATAGAAAATTGTTGTAAAATATCTGAAATAGTACCTTGAACAAAAACAACAGGCATAAATACCACGACATCCACCATAGTAATGGCAAGAGCTGTAAACCCTATTTCATTCCTTCCATCCAATGCGGCTTGTCTACTAGATTTACCCATTTTAAGATGTCGATATATGTTTTCTAGAACAACGATTGAGTCATCCACTAAAATCCCAATAACTAATGACATTGCTAGTAAGGTCATTAAGTTTAATGTGTATCCTAATAAGTACATTGCTATGAACGTAGTTATTAAAGATGTTGGAATTGAAACTAATACAATTAGAGCGTTTCTTATACTGTGTAAGAAAAGTAACATCACAGCAGCAACAAGGAAAACAGCTAATTCTAAATCATGAAAAACAGCATTAACAGCTTCTATTGTTGGCAGAGAAGTATCTGTTGCAACTACAAATTTTAAACCTTCTTTTTTAAATTTCTCTTCTAAAAATTTAAATTTTTCTCGAGATAATTTTGACATATCAACAGCATTAGCATCCGATTGCTTCTTGATTCTAAGTCCGATTCCATTGATACCATTATATCTACTAACTGTTAATTGATCAGAAGTTCCGTCAAATACATCTGCTACATCTTTTAAACGAACTGTTGAAGAACCATTCGCAATAAGGGTAAGATTTTGTAAATCTTCTATAGATTGGTATTTACCTGCTAACCTAACTGTCATTTGTTCATCAATATCTTTCACTTTTCCTGTTGGAAATTCGATATTTGCGGAAGAAATAGCTTGATTAATACTTGCTAATGATAGTCCTGATAATTTCGCTTTTTCTTTATCAATGTTAACTCTTATTTCACGTCTTTCACCACCTAAAACTGTTATTTCAGCAACACCTTTTGTTTGTTTTAACAAAGGAAGAATTTCTTCTTTCATCATTTCATAAAATGCACGATCTTCTAAGTTTTTACAGGTTGCACTAACTTGAAGTACAGGCGTTGCATTTGGTTCCATTTTAGAAATTACAGGAGTTTCAGATCCTGAGGGTAATGTCCTTTTGATACTTTCAATTTTTCGTTGTGCATCTTGCATCGCCGTCTCTAAATCAACAGAATGGTTAAATTCTAGAAGTACTAAGGAAGCATTTTCTAATGAAAAAGAAGTTACTTCATTTATGTTTTCTAAACCACTTAAAGCATCTTCCATAGGTTCTGAAACTTGCGATTCAACAATGGAAGGTGATGCTCCTGGGTATGGAGTTGTTACAGTTAAAATTGGTGGAGCAAAATCTGGTAATAATTGATAGCTGAGTTGTTTATAACTCAATAATCCTCCTCCGATAAGAATAGTAAATATTACTATTATTAAGGAAGGCCTTTTTATAGCTAATTCTGTAATTGTCATAATTATGAATGTTTAATTTCTTTGAATTATTTTAGGATAACATTTGAATTATTCTGAATATTGATCTGACCTTTTACGATAACTACATCATTTTTAGAGATGCCATTAATTACTTCAATAAATTCTCCATCACTTGTTCCTGCTGTAAATGAAGTTAATTTTGCTTGACCATTTTTTACAATGTAAACTTTTGGTAATTTGGACGATCCAATAAGTGCTTTTCTTGGAACGGATAGCGCATTGATTGTTTTAGAGTTTTCTAGCTTAACAGAACCATACATTCCTGCCATAATAGGAAATTCAGAATTGTTTTTAATCAATACTTCAACTTTGAAGTTATGACTAGCATCTGCTTTGATACTAATATTCGAAATTTTTCCTGTAAATGATTTGTTGTCATATACATCTACATTAACATTAACTTGTTGTCCAATTTTGAATTTTAATATATCTCTTTCAGGTACAGAAATATTTAATTTTAAAGAAGAAATATCTGTTAATTCAAGAATTGGTCCTCCAACACTTACTACACTTCCTAAATCAACCATTTTTCTAGTTACAATACCTGAAAATGGTGCAGAAAGACTTGAGTTTTTTAATTGTTTTTTAATTTGTCTTACTTGAGTTTCAGCCGATTTTAAAGCGAGTTTAGTTTTTTCATTTTGAACACCAGAAATAACATTTTCTTTGATTAAATTTGAATTTCTATTGTCGTCATTTTTTTGACCTTCTACATTTATTTCAGCATTTTCTAATTGAATAGATAGCATTTCATCGTCTAATTTTACTAAAAATTGTCCTTCAGAAATTTTATCACCTTCTTGAAATCCAAGACGAATAATTTTTCCTGATCCATCAGAACCAATAATATTTTGTCTGAATGGATCGAATGTTCCTAAAAACGAAAATGAATTTTCAAAAGAATGAAAACTAGGTTTTTTAACTTCTACAAGGATAGCTGTTGTGTTATCATGTATGTATAGCTTTTTTGTAATTTTTTCTTTGTTTGATTTCAATTTAATTGCTCCAACAATAATAAGTATAATTGAAAATCCAATAATTGTGATTACTCTTTTGTTCATGATTTTTTATTTTAAATTACCAGTAGATTTTAAATAGTCTAGTTCAGCTTGACGAAGTTGAACATACGATGATATTACATTTGTTTGCGATTGATTTAAATCGTTTTCAGCTTTTATTAAATCGTTTGAGGAAGTTATTCCAGCATTAAAAGAAGTCTCAACTTGTTTGTAAATTTTTTCAGATAAATTCAATTGTTCTTTTGATATTAATAATGAATTTATTTGAATTTCAACTTGTTTTTTAGCGTTATTCGTAGCAAGTGCTAATTGCTGCTCAGTTAATTCTAATTGATTTTTTAATTTATCGGCATTAATCCGATTAGCTTTAGATTTATTCATTTTTTCAAAACCATCAAACAATGTCCAATCAATTCTAATTCCTAAAAAAGATGAATTAATTCCTTTTGTGAAATTTGTTTCTGGTCTAATATTGTAACTATAATTATATGCTGCGTAAAATGAAAAAGTTGGTAAATAGGCCATTTTAGTTCCATTTTTCTCTAAGATGTTTAATTCTTTTTGAGCATTTACAATGTCAATTTCGGTGTTATGATTTTCTTTGTTATCAATTAGAATAGACTTCTCTATTAATCCATCACTCACCAATTCTATTTTACTTTCAGGATTCATACCTGTTAGAATACATAGATAATATTCCAATTGACTTTTTGTAGCGTTTAATTTTTGTTGTTGATTAACCAAATTTAATCGATTCACATTTAATTTATCTTCTTCAATTGAAAGAATCATTTTTTGACTAACTAAAGCATTTATATTTTTTATTAGTTTGTCTGTATTTGATAAATTACTTTCAATATAATCTAATTGCTTATTAATCGCTTGAAGATTAAAAAATGTTTGATATACTTGATATTGTGTATTTTGACCAGTCAATTGACTTTGAAGTTCAACGATTTTTTGATTTACTTTTAATGAACTTAAAGCAGAATTAATTTGTGGATTATAAATTGTTTGATTCAATTGTACAGTATTCCCAAAATTGTAAGGAACTCCAAATTGAACAACAGTATATGTTCCTGGTGCGCCTCCAGAAAATTGAGCAGGAAAAAGAGAACCCGGTATTGTTGCGTAATAACGGTAATCTCCAGAATAGGAGACTTTCGGCAAAAGGGAAGCTTTGGAAGCTGCAATTTGTTTTTTGCTTATTTCTATTTCTAACTTCGAATTTCGATTTGTTAGGTTTGCAGTATCAGCCATTTTTAGACAAGTTTCTAAGTCAAGAGATTGACTAAAACTTTGAAAACCTATAAATGTCAGAATAAATAGGAATCCTATTTTTTTACTTTCTTTTATATTCATTTTTATTCATTTTAAATTTGTATTATATTTATTTTGTTAGGAATAAGTAATTAATTATCATTTCTGTAACATGTTGTTTATGAATCATTAAATGGTCTTTATATTCGTGATTTTCTAAAGAATTAATAGTTTGAATCATTGGTTTTGCCATAAATGGAAAATGGCAGTTAGACATTATTAGTAACATTAAACTTACGAGATCAATTTTTCTCATTTCTCCATTTTCTTGTGCTTTTTCAACTTCTAGAAATATATTTGTTTGATGAACTTCTGTTGCAATATCCAATCGATCAAAAAATGATTTATCTTTTTTACCTAGTTCGTTGATAATAAAGTTTGGTATTTCTGGATGATTGTTTAAAAACTCATATTCTTTTTCAATTAATATTTTCACCTTATTCACTAAGGACATATTGCTTTTAAAAACATCAATTAAGGATATTGTAAAATCTTTCAAAACAGAACTTATCACTAATTCGAATAAATGGCCTTTGCTTTTAAAATAATAATTTACAAGTGCAACATTCATACCTGCTTCTTTTGCAATTTCTCGAGAAGTACAACCGTTAAATCCTTTCGAGATAAATATACGTTTTGCAACTTCCTTTATTTTAACTTCTTTCGAAAGATCTCGTTCCATATTCTTTTTTTCAGCTCAAAAATAGTATAATTTTAAACGCTTGTTTAAATTTTATATTTTTTTTTGTAAAAGTATTAATATAGTCTAATGATACAGATGATTAAATAGGTGAATTGTAGATTAATAAAGGTGAATTGTAAAAATAGTTTAGTTTAACTATTTTTTCGAAATTCAAATAAAAAAAGGGTGAAACTAATCTAGTTTCACCCTGCTTATTTGTTCATAAAAGAGTCTTATTCAACAAGTATGTTTTTTGTTTTTAATTCAATTACTTCACCATATTTAGATAATTTCTTTTTATCAATTACTTTTGTGTTACCATAAATAGTGATAACTCTTGGTCTGTTTTGAATATTTGCTTTATAGAATGATACAATATCATTAAAGGACAAATTACCATAAAGTTTATATTCTTCAATTAATGGAGATTGCGAATACCCCATTTGTCTACCTCTCTCGATACGAGATGAAATTGATCTGAAATCAGGTAAACTTGAAGAGATTGAATTAATTAAACCTGATTTAATCATAACTATTCTTTCTGGTTTTTCTGGCATTTTCAATAAAATACTATCCATAACAGATACTGCATCAATTGTTTTATCACCCTGACAACCAACGTAAGAATAGAAAACACCTGGGTTATTTTTATGCATTGGATTAATAAACGAACCACTAGTTGTATATGCTAATGAACGATATTCTCTAATTTCTTGCATTAATATCCCAGAAAAACCATCACTTAAATATTGATTAAATGCTTCTGCGTTAACATTGTCAGAAGTGTTACCTGAAAAATTAGGAGTATTTACTAAAAAGTACACTTGACTTTGAACAGCATTTTTATCATTTATAATATAGATAATGTTCTTTTTAATTTCTTTCGTTTTCTTGTCTGCTAAAACGACTTTTCTAGATGTATTTTCATTTGGGAACGAAGAAACTAACATCTCTTTTACTTTATCAGTTGAAGTTGTTCCTACAAAGTGCCATGTAGAATTATAGTTGAAAATAGATTTATAAGCATCAAGAATGTTGTTTACTTTTAATTCCTTGACTTTTTTAATAGGTAAACGAGTTAAATTTTCAGAATTATCACCAAAACGCGCGTATTCCAATAAAGCTCTACCCATAGCGCTAGGATCTTTTTTCTCTGAATCTCTGTTCGAAACAATTCCTTCTATAATACTTTCCAAAGATTTTTCATCTGCAATTGGCTCATACATTAAAGATTTAATCAATGGCAATGCTTTTTGAAGATTACTTTCAATTCCATTAAAGGAAACAGAAAAACGTGAATCATTTACTTGTGCATAGTAAGTTATGCCTAATAATGCAAAAGCTTCTTTTAATTTATCTCTTGATAAATCTTTAGTATAAAAATAGTTGAATAATTCAGCTGCAATGTCTAAATTTTTAATTGAATCTGTACCAACCATTCTTTCAATTTTCAATGTAAATAAATCATTGATTAAGTTTGGAGTAACATACAATTTAGTACTTGAATTTATCTCAAGTGTTTGAGCATCCTTATTATAATCAAGAATACGAGGAGATTCAGAAGTTGTAACTGAAGCAAGGAAATTTTTCGCGTAACTAGATTCGTTAATTTGAGAATTTACAACTGGTTTAAATCCTGGTTTTTCTAATATATCTTTTTTAGGGAATCCAGTTGAAGAATGCATTACAAAATGATTGTCAGTAAAATACTTATTTGCAATACGAATAATATCATCTTTTGTTAATTTCTCAATTGATTCAGTTTGTTTAAGATATTCTTCCCAAGTAGATCCTTCACTAAAAACTTGAACCATGTTCATAACTCTGTCTTCAATATTTTCTAATCCTTCTTTACGTTGACGTGAAATTTCTTGTTTGATTATTTGTAAGTCTTTGTCTGAAAAATCACCTTTTTTAATATTATTAATTGCTTCGTATATTAAAGCTTCTGCTTCATCGAAGGATTGACCAACTAATTTTGGAATGTAATAAATTACAAAAGCACCATCATCGTTATAGCTTAACGGGATAGAGCCACAACCCATAATTTTTCCATCCAACTGTAATTTATTCAATGCGCCAGTTTCTGATTGGTTTTGCAATAAACTTGCAACGATATTTAATCCAATTTCATCATTATCACCTTTTTTGATCGTTTTATATCCTAATAATCCAATTTTAATTGGTGTGTATTTTACTTCTACTAATTCTTTTTTCTCGAATTTACTTTGAGGATAGTTTGGGAAAGTTGGGATTGGTGCATTTCTCAATTTTGAAAATTTATCCTTAATAGTAGCAATTGTTTTATCTAACTCAAAATTACCAGATAAAACTAAAGCCATATTATTTGCAACATAATAGGTGTTGAAATATTCATACATTTTTGTTAAAGATGGATTTTTCAAATGTTCTGTTGTTCCAATTGTACTTTGTGTTCCATATGGATGAGTTTTGAATAATTGTGTATGAATGTCTTCAAATAATTTACTGAAAGGGCTATCCATTCCACGATTTTTTTCTTCGTAAACAACTTCTAATTCAGATTGAAAAGAACGAAAAACTGGTTTTTGAAAGCGGTGAGAATAAAGTTCAAGCCATTTTTCCATTTGATTTCCAGGGAATTCATTATGGTAAACAGTCATGTCATTTGCTGTAAAAGCATTCATTCCAGTTCCACCAATACTTTTAACTAACTTGTCAAATTCTGTTGGATTTGCATATTTGGATTGTTGAATGCTTTGATTATTGATAAGCATTTGTATTTTTTTTCTTTCAACATCATCTTTTGTTTTTCCAAGAAGATCATAATAAAAGATAATGGAATCCATGAAAGGTTTTTCTTTCGAAAAATCAGTTGAACCTAATTCTTCGGTTCCTTTAAATAATAAGTGCTCTAAATAATGAGCCATTCCAGTTGCATCTGCAGGATCATTTTTGCTTCCTGCTTTTACTACTACTGCTCCATATACGTCTTTTGCATTCGCATCGTGGTTTAAAATTACTGTAAAGCCATTGTCTAAAACAAATTTTTGAACTTTAAGTGCGTTTTGTGCTTTTGAGTTTATTCCAATAAAAAAGAATAGAATAAAACAGGTGTTTTTAATTATTTTCATTTTAAAGTTTTTATTTAGGTTCAAATGTAGTAAATAAGTTTTATTTATATTTTTT
>CALPSU020000013.1 GCA_943326315.2 Chryseobacterium gleum | reverse complement strand
GTTATTATTAAATCTTGTGCAACTAGCCCATCAAAAGTTAAGCACCCAGTATCTTTTATTAAAATGGATGAAGCTGTGGTATTTGAGTTTATTTTTATCGTATTTCCATTTTGAATCGTTATATAATTTGCAAAACTTGTAGGGTATAAAGTAGAATTTGACCAGTTAATATTGTCAGAAGATGATTCCCAATTACCTAGTGTAGTCCAATTTCCTGAGTTGATTGACCTAAAGTAATCAGTAACGTTGGAAGCGTATAGATTTAGAAAGTGAAATGAAATAAAGTATAAAAATATTACTTTTTTAATTTTGGTTAGAGTCATGTTTTTTTATGTCAAATTGACCCTATGTTTTTAATGATTTAATGGATAGTATTCAAAACGTCTGAGAAATGAATAACCAAGTAAGATTGAAAACTAGGGGTTTGGTTTTTAAATTATTGCAGTAAAAGTAGAATAAATACTTTAATTAACAACCTTTGTAACTTTTTAAGTATTATTTATTGTTACAATATGTGTTCGTTTTAGCATTCATCTTCAAAATGATTACACAAGAATATTTAAAGTTAAGTCTGTTTCCCTATCTTTATCCCATAAATATATTTGATAATGGCAAAAGTTAAATCAGCATTTTTCTGTCAAAATTGTGGACATGAAACTCCAAAATGGCTTGGTAAATGCCCTTCTTGTAGTGAGTGGAATACTTTTGTAGAAGAGATCGTAGAAAAAAACAATTCCGAGGTTGTTGCTTTTTCTACCTCCAGAAGAAATGCTAAACCACAAGCTTTACAGACTATTGAAAATCAGGAGCATTCTAGAATTATTTTACAAGACAATGAGATAAATAGAGTTTTAGGAGGAGGATTAGTTCCTGGATCTTTAATATTGTTTGGTGGTGAACCTGGAATTGGTAAATCAACGTTGATATTACAATTAGCGGTGATGGAAAAAAATATGCGAATTTTGTATGTATCTGGTGAAGAAAGTGAACAACAAATTAAAATGCGTGCTGAACGAATTGGTTTAGAAAATCAAGAATGTTTTATTTTAACAGAGACAAATCTTCAAAATATTATTACGCAAGCCGAAGAAATTCAACCAAAATTATTGGTTATAGATTCTATTCAAACAATATATAATTCTAATATTGAAAGTTCACCAGGTAGTATTTCTCAGGTAAGAGAATGTACCGCTCAATTATTAAGATATGCTAAACAAACGGGGGTTCCTGTATTTTTGATAGGCCATATAACTAAGGAAGGTTCACTTGCAGGCCCTAAAGTGTTAGAGCATATGGTAGATACGGTTATGCAGTTCGAAGGCGATCGTAATCATGTCTATCGTTTGTTGCGAACAATAAAAAATCGTTTCGGAAGCACAAATGAATTAGGTATTTACGAGATGCTCGGAAATGGTTTACGTCAAGTTTCAAATCCTTCTGAAATCTTAATTACAAATACGGATTCTACATTAAGTGGCATTGCAATTGCAGCAACTTTAGAAGGGAATAGACCAATTTTAGTTGAGGTTCAAGCTTTAGTTAGTACAGCGGCTTATGGAACCCCCCAACGTTCTTCGACAGGATTTGATGGAAGAAGATTAAATATGCTTTTGGCAGTTATGGAAAAAAGATGTGGCTTTAAATTAGGAGCTAAAGATGTTTTTCTAAATATTGCTGGCGGAATAAAAGTAGATGATCCTGCTATTGATTTAGCTGTTGTGGCTGCAGTTCTATCTTCAAATGCTGACATCCCAATGAGTAATACAATTTGTTTGTCCGCAGAAGTTGGCCTTTCTGGAGAAATAAGACCCGTTAATAGAATTGACCAACGTATTCACGAAGCTGAAAAATTAGGTTTTGAAAAAATTATAATTTCAAAACATGCAAAAGGAATAGATCAGAAAAATTACAAGATTGAACTAGTTAAATGTGGAAAAATGGATGAAGTTGTTAAAGCTTTATTTGCTTGAACATTTTCGCTTTAATTTCCTTATATTTGAGTTTTAATAAAAAATTTCAAAATGATTTTAAATAAAATAAAGAAAAATTCAGTAAACCAACATGTTGTTATTGTTGGAGATAAAAAAACAAAGCTTTCAAAATCGATTTCAGAGAGTATAGCTTCTTTTTTTAAAGATTTTTTAAAGGGGGAGAAAGAAACAGATTTTCTAAAAACTCCTGAATCTTTTTACTTTTTTGTTAAAACATCTGATAATAATGAAAAGTTAAGAATTGCAGGTTCCGATATACGAAATCAATTACCGAAAGATGCGGAAGAAATATCTATAATAGGTGAATCTGATAAATTAATTTATGTTGCAGAAGGTCTTGCATTATCAAATTATCAATTTTTAAAATATTTCAAAGATTCCGAAGTAAAAAGATTTAAATTAAAGTCTATTAATCTTCAAGACGATGTTGACGAGAAAGACATTGATTCAATGAATAATACGATTAAAGCTGTTTATTGGGCTAGAAACATGGTAAATGAACCAGTCTCTTTTCTTACTGCTACTAAACTTAGCGAGGAAATAGAAGGTTTATCAAAGGATAGTGATTTACATGTTGAGGTTTTAGAAAAAACTAAAATTGAAGCTTTAAAAATGGGTGGACTTTTAGCTGTAAATAAAGGATCAATTGACCCTCCAACTTTTACAATAGTTGAATATAAACCTAAAAAAGCAATTAATAAAAAGCCTATCGTTTTAGTTGGAAAAGGAGTCGTTTACGATACAGGAGGCTTAAGTTTAAAACCTACGAAAGGGGCTATGGATTCTATGAAATGTGACATGGGTGGTGCTGCCTGCGTTTCTGGTGCAATATACGCTGCCGCACTTAATAAATTAGATGTTCATGTAATTGCATTAATTCCTTCAACAGATAATAGACCTGGAGGAAATGCTTATGCTCCTGGAGATGTTATTACGATGTATGACGGTACAACAGTAGAAGTACTGAATACAGATGCTGAAGGGCGAATGATTTTAGCTGATGCATTAGCATATTCCAAAAAATACGATCCTGAATTAGTAATTGATGCTGCTACTTTAACTGGCGCTGCTGTTGCTGCAATTGGAAATAAAGCTTCTTGCTTAATGGGGAATGCATCTGAAAAAATATTTTCTCAATTAGAAAAGTCTGGAAATGATGAGCATGAACGATTAGTTCGACTTCCGTTTTGGGATGAGTATTATGAAGAAGTTAAGTCTAAAATCGCCGATTTAAAAAATTTAGGTGGACCATACGCTGGAATGATAACTGCAGGAAAATTCTTAGAGCATTTTGTTAAAGCTCCATACGTTCATATTGATATTGCTGGACCAGCTTGGTTAGATTCTATAGAAAACTATAAAGGTCAAGGTGGTACAGGAGTTGGAGTTAGATTATTATTCAACTTTTTAAAAAATTACAAATAAATGACGGATAAATCAACGCATATAGAGAAAGAAGTTGGTAGTGCACATCCAATTCGAGTTGGTATTTCTATTGGAGATATAAATGGAATTGGTCCAGAAGTAATAATAAAGTCATTAAATGATAATCGGTTACTATTGGATTGTACACCGATAATATATGGTTCTACCAAAACTCTTTCATACCACAAAAAAGCAATTGGAGAACACGATTTCCAATACCAAACTTGTAAGACGTCAGACGAAGCCTTAAACCGCAAGGTAAATGTTGTAAATGTTTGGAATGAAGAAATTAATTTCGAATTAGGGAAAGCTACCGAAGCAGGTGGTAAATTCGCTTTTTTATCTTTGGAAGCTGCTACACAAGATTTAGCATCAGGAAAGATTGATGTTTTGGTTACAGCGCCAATCTCTAAAGATGCAATGTCAAAATCAGGCTTTAAATTTCCAGGACATACCGAATATTTAGCTGATAAAGCAGGAATGGACGATGTACTAATGATGATGGTTGGCAGTAATTTACGTGTAGCATTAGTAAGCACTCATATTCCATTAAAAGATGTCAGTGCTTCTTTAACTAAAGAAGTTATTTTTCAAAAAATAAAACTCCTAGAAAAAAGCTTAAAAACTGATTTTGGTATTATACGTCCAAAAATTGCAGTTTTTGGAGTAAATCCTCATGCTGGTGAAAATGGAAAATTGGGAACAGAAGAGCAGGAAATAATTCTTCCGGCTATCAATCAGGCTAAAACAGAAGATATTTTAGCATTTGGTCCATTTTCAGCAGATGGTTTTTTCGGATCCTCATCGATGAGTCATTATGATGGTATTTTAGCTATGTATCACGACCAAGGTCTCACAGCCTTTAAAGCTCTTTCTTTTGATGATGGAGTTAATTTTACAGCCGGGTTACCAGTAGTTAGAACATCACCAGATCATGGAACAGCATTCGATATTGTAGGACAAGGAATAGCATCTGCTCAATCTATGAGAAGTGCAATTTATTTAGCTATGGATGTTTTTAAAAACCGAAAAGCAAGAAAAGAAATGCTGCTCAATCCTTTGAAAATATCTCCAGTTGATAAAAAAAGATTGTCTTCATTTGAGTGATTTATAGGTTAAATTTGAAAAAAGTAGAGGATATTAACATTATTAAGTTTAAAATAATTATCTTTGTCATCCGATTTTAGGGCTTGTTGTTATGTCGAAAAGTGAATATGTGATTCCGTTTATAGGTTTAAAGACTGGTACTCATGTATTTGAATACGATATTGCCGATGCTTTTTTTGAAGGAATTGAAGATTCAATTATACATCGTGGAAACGTTCATGTAAGGTTGGATTTTGAAAAGAAAGACACGATGCTTATTGGTATTTATCACGTCGAAGGAATGGTGACTACGGATTGCGACAGATGTACCGAGGCTATTGAAGTTGAGGTTGAAGGTGAGTATCAAATTGTATATAAATGCGGTGGAGATGTATCTTCAGATGAAGCTTTGGTAGTTTTAGATAAAGATGCATTTGAATTAGATGTTAAAATGAATATTTATGAATTGATAGCAGTTTCATTACCGCTAAGAACGATTCATGAAATAGAGGATTGTAATCCTGAAATGATTGCATTGCTTGAGAAATATGTTATCAATTCTTTGGAAGACGAAGAAGATGACGACGACGATGATGATTTTGATGACGACGAAGACTTTGACGATGATGACGATGATTTCAACGAAGAAGATGACGAAGACAATGATGATAATGACGATATTGATCCGCGTTGGTCGATATTAAAAGATTTAAATTAAACGCTTTTAAATAAAATAAAATGGCACATCCAAAAAGAAGAATCTCGACAACGAGAAGAGACAAAAGAAGAACGCATTTTAAGGCAGTAGCTGATAATATCGCGACATGTCCAACAACTGGTCAACCTCATTTGTTTCACCATGCACACTGGCATGAAGGGAAACTTTACTATAAAGGTAGAGTAGTAGCTGAAAAAGAAGTTGCGATTTAATTATTGCATAAATAAAAATCCTTCTTGATGAAGATTGGAATAGATATTTTTGGTGGTGATTTTGCTCCAGATGCTAATATAGCAGGAGCAATACTTGCTCAAAAAGAACTTCCTCAGGATGCAAAACTTGTTCTGTTAGGCAACCAAGATCAAATCTTGGCTTGCCTTTCTGAGCGTGGAGCAAATCCTGAAGATTTCGAAATCGTGCATGCGCCGGATGAAATTACGATGCATGATCATCCTACAAGAGCGATTCCTCAAAAACCAAACAGTAGTATTTCTGTTGGTTTTGATTTATTAGCTAGTAATGAAATACAAGCATTTGCGAGTACAGGTAATACTGGAGCAATGTTAGTAGGTTCAATTTATAAAATTCATACAATTCCTGGAATTATTCGTCCTTGTATTACATCAACAATTCCAGCTATTACAGGTGGGAAATCTATATTATTAGATGTTGGTTCTAATGCAGATTGTAAGCCAGATGTATTGTATCAATTTGCTATTCTTGGAAACATTTACGCTAAAAACGTTTATGGGATTGAAAAACCACGTGTTGCATTATTAAGCATAGGTGAGGAAGAGACTAAGGGTAATTTATTAACCATTGCAACGTATAAATTATTAGCTGAGTCGGAAGAAATAGATTTCATTGGTAACATCGAAGGAAGAGATATTTTTTCTGGAGTTGCAGACGTAATTGTTTGTGATGGATTTACAGGGAATATTGTTTTAAAAGAAGCTGAGGGGATTTATTCTTTAATAAAACAAAGAGGAATTCAAGACGAGTATTTTGATCGTTTTAATTACGAAAATTATGGCGGAACAGCTATTTTAGGAGTAAAAGGAAATGTGATAATTGGTCATGGTATTTCAAACGATATAGCTGTCAAAAACATGATAAAGCATTCTTACGAAGTTGCTAAATCAGGCTTGTCCAATAAAATAAACGAAGCATTCAATTAAATTATGGAAAAAATAACAGCTGCAATTACTGGTGTTCAAGGATATGTTCCAGAGTATGTTTTAACAAATGATATACTTGCTCAAATCGTTGATACCAATGATGAGTGGATCATGTCTAGAACAGGTATAAAAGAAAGACGTATTCAAAAAGAAGGTGCATCTTCTGACATGGCAGTTGAGGCTGTTAAAGGTTTATTAGCAAAAACAGGTACTAATCCCGACGATGTTGATTTAGTTATTCTTGCAACTGTTACTCCAGATTACCCATTCCCTAGTACTGCTAATGTATTGTGCGATAAAGTTGGGATTAAAAATGCTTGGGGATTCGATTTAATAGCTGCTTGTTCAGGTTTTATTTACGCGCTGTCTACTGGTTCACAATTTATTGAAACAGGTAAGTATAAAAAAGTTATAGTGGTTGGCGTTGATAAGATGTCCTCAATAATTGATTATGAAGATAGAGCAACATGTATCATTTTTGGTGATGGATGTGGCGCAGTTTTATTAGAACCAAACTTTGAAGGAAATGGAATTCAAGATTTTATTCTTAGAAGCGACGGTGCTGGTAGAGAATTTTTAATTCAACCTGCTGGTGGAAGTGCAAATCCTCCATCTATTCAAACGGTTGAAGACAGAATGCATTATGTGAAGCAAGAAGGAAAATCAGTTTTCAAATTTGCAGTAACAAACATGGCCGAAGTTTCGGCTGAAATTATGGAAAAAAATAATTTGACTGCTGACGATGTTGATTGGTTAGTTCCGCATCAAGCGAATTTAAGAATCATTGACGCGACTGCAAATCGAATGGGACTTCCAAAAGAAAAAGTGATGATCAACATTGAGAAGTACGGTAATACAACTGCTGGAACATTACCTCTTTGTTTATGGGATTATGAAAAACAATTGAAAAAAGGAGACACATTAATTCTTTCTGCTTTTGGAGGAGGTTTTACATGGGGATCAGTTTATCTAAAATGGGCATATAATTCTTAATATATTATATCTAATTCAAAACATAAAATAATATGAATATTACAGAAATTCAAGACTTAATTAAGTTTGTTTCAAAATCAGGAGTTACTGAGGTTGAAATCGAAAAAAAAGATTTTAAAATTATTATTAAATCTGAAAAAGCAGGAAAAGTAGAGCAACAATACATCGTTCAGGCTGCTGCAACTCAAGTTGCTGCTCCTCAATCTGTACAAGCTGCTGCGCCAGTTACTGCTTCTATACCTGCTGCACCAATTGCTACTGAAAATGATGATTCAAAATATATTATTATTAAATCTCCAATGATTGGAACTTTCTACCGTTCGGCTGGTCCAGATAAAGATTCTTTCGTTAATGTTGGTGATTCAGTATCTCCAGGTAAAACAGTTTGTATTATCGAAGCAATGAAATTATTTAACGAAATTGAATCTGAAATTTCAGGTAAGATTGTTAAAGTATTAGTTGACGATGCTTCTCCAGTAGAATATGACCAACCATTATTCTTGGTTGATCCAGCATAATTTTTAGTTGAAAAAATTGTTAGGGATTAAAAATCGGAAATCAATTCTAGATTTTTAATCCCTAATTGTGTAATTAATAAATCCTTATTCAAATGTTTAAAAAGATATTAATCGCAAATAGAGGTGAAATTGCTTTACGTGTTATTCGTACTTGTAAAGAAATGGGTATTAAAACGGTTGCAGTTTATTCTACTGCCGATAAAGATAGTTTACCAGTTCGTTTTGCGGATGAAGCTGTTTGTATCGGACCCCCTGAAAGTTCAAAATCATATTTGTCGATTTCAAATATTATAGCTGCTGCTGAGATTACTAATGCAGATGCAATTCACCCAGGTTATGGTTTTCTTTCAGAAAATGAAAAATTTTCTAGAGTTTGCCAAGAACATGGAATTAAGTTTATAGGTGCTTTACCAGAACAAATAGCGTCGATGGGTGATAAGGCAACTGCTAAAGCTACAATGATTAAAGCGGGTGTCCCTTGTGTTCCAGGGTCTATTGGTTTATTGAAAGACGTTGCAGATGCTAAAAAACAAGCTAAAAAAATAGTTTACCCTGTTATCATGAAAGCAACTGCTGGAGGTGGTGGTAAAGGTATGCGTATCGTTTGGAAAGAAGAAGATATTGAAGCTGCTTGGGATTCTGCTCGTAAAGAATCTGCTGCTGCATTTGGAAACGATGGTTTGTATATGGAAAAATACATTGAAGAACCTCGTCATATTGAAATTCAAATTGCAGGTGATCAACAAGGAAATGCTTGTCATTTATCAGAAAGAGATTGTTCTATTCAACGTCGTCACCAAAAATTGGTAGAAGAAACACCTTCTCCATTTATGACGGATGAGTTACGTGAAAGAATGGGAAATGCCGCAATTAAAGCTGCTAAAGCTGTAAAATATGAAGGTGTTGGAACTGTTGAGTTTTTGGTTGATAAAAACCGCGATTTTTACTTCATGGAAATGAATACTCGTATTCAAGTTGAGCATACAATTACTGAAGAAGTTATTGATTTTGACTTAATTAAAGAGCAAATTAAATTGGCTTACGGAGTTCCAATTTCAGGAATTAATCATTATCCAAAAATGCACGCTATTCAATGTAGAATAAATGCAGAAGATCCAGATCATGATTTCCGTCCTTCTCCAGGAAAAATTACAAGTTACCATTCTCCAGGTGGACATGGTGTTCGAGTAGATTCTCATGCCCATGCAGGTTATACAATTCCTCCAAATTACGATTCAATGATTGGGAAATTGATTACAGTAGCTCAAACAAGAGAAGAAGCAATTTTGAAAATGAAAAGAGCTTTAGGTGAATATATTATTGAAGGAATTAAAACTACTATTCCTTTCCATTTAAAATTAATGGATGATCCAAGTTTTAATAGTGGTAATTTTACTACTGCATTCATGGATACATTTGAATATAAAGATTAGAATTAAAATAAAAGAAAATGGGCTGTTTCAATTAAGAGACAGCCCATTTTTTATTCAATTAGTTTTTAATCCTTTGCCCTTGGCTTAGGTTTAAATTTTCGTTTTTTATTGTTGTTTGAGCCTGTCGTTGTTTTCCAGATTGGACCTGCTCCTAATTCTTCAGGTAAAGTTTGTCTCGGGATTTCAGCTTCTATAAGTTTTTCGATCCGCTGCATTTTATGCATGTCTTTTTCATTAATCAAAGTATATGCCTCCCCTTTAGTATTTGCTCTAGCAGTTCTCCCAATTCGATGCACATAATCTTCAGCATCGTGAGGAGCATCATAATTAATGACCATGTTTATTTCTTTGATATCAATCCCTCTACTCATAACATCAGTAGCGACTAAAATTCGAATTCGCTTAGATCTAAATCCACGCAAAACTTCTTCTCTTTCGGCTTGAGTTAAATTTGAAGATATTCCTTGAGCTTTGAATCCATTTTTTCTCAATCCTTGAACAATCTCAGAAACTTTCATTTTAGAAGAAGTAAAAATAATGATACTTGTATATTCTGGGCGTTGTTCTAGAATATGTTTTATAACAGGTATTTTTTGATTATCAAAAGTTAAATATAAATTTTGAGAAACACCTGGAGCCGGTTTAGAAATTGAAAGTGTAATTTCTTCTGGTTCGTGTAAAATTTTTGCTGCAAGTGTTCGAATTTTAGGAGCCATAGTTGCACTAAACAATAAGGTTTGGTGTTTTTTTGGAAGATAAGAAATGATTTTCTCAAGATCATCTAGGAACCCCATATCTAACATTTTATCCGCTTCATCGAGTATTAAATGTTTTATATGTTTAAAATTAACATATCCCATTGTTAAATGAGAAAGTAATTTTCCTGGAGTTGCAACTATTATATCGGTTCCGTTCTTCAAAGCTTCTTTTTGAATTTCCCAATCTTTTCCATCTCCACCACCATATATAGCTTGAGAGCCTACAGATACAAAATAAGAAAGTCCTTGAATTTCTTGTTCAATCTGAACAGCTAATTCTCTTGTAGGAACGATAATTAAAGTATCAATATTTGAATCTTCTTTGCCAACTAATTTATTTAGTATTGGTAAAATAAAAGCTGCAGTTTTTCCTGTTCCAGTTTGAGCGCATGCAATGATGTCTTTATTGTTTAGTATTTTGGGTATTGCGAACTCTTGAATTGGAGTTGCATTCTCAAAGCCCATGTGAGAAATTGCTTCAAGCAAACTCTCATTTAGATTTAATTCTGTAAATTTCATATTGTCGGTTAAGTTAGGTATAATTCTTCTGTATTTAAAAGTAGATGTTTTAAATTTCACAATGATTACCCCTTTTAATAAATAATTAACACAGTTAATAAAATATTTTTCTCAAAATGAAAAGAAATATTTAAATTGCGTTCTTAAACTATAATTACTTTTGAAACATATATAACTATGAAAAAAATCTATATTATATCCTTTGTAATAAACATTTTGTTGTCACTATCTTCATTTGGTCAAGTTCAAAAAAGAGTTATCGATAGACAAAATTGTAGAGATGGTGAGTCTGTTGAATATTGCCATTCTCATAAAAAACTTCAAGAATTATTCAATGATCCAATTGAAAAGCAGAAATATATAGCGTATCAAATAGAACAAGATCAACTATCTAATATTGGTAATTCAAAAAGTACAGAGAAATTATTTGTTTATCAAATACCTATTGTTTTTCATGTATTGCACAATGGTGGTTCAGAAAACATTTCACGTGAACAAATTTTAGATGGTTTAGCCATCATGAATAGAGATTTTAGAAAATTAAATGCTGATGCTGCTACTGTCGTTAGTGAGTTTCAAGGCTTACCAGCAGATATTGAAGTACAATTCGTGTTAGCAACAAAAGATCCTCTAGGAAATTGTTTTAGCGGAATTACAAGAACTCAAAATATAATTACAAATGATGGTACTGATGGTGATCTGCAAGTAGATGCTATAATTGCAGGTAACGATGTCTACAATGGGATTTGGCATGGAGATATGTATTTAAATGTTTTTATTTGTGCTGAAATAGGAGGGGCTGCAGGTTATACTAGACAACCGTATAGTTCTGAAATGTATAATGGAATATGGGTTTTATCGGATTATGTTGGATCAATTGGAACATCTTCTGAAAATACAAGTAGAACATTAACCCACGAAAGTGGACATTGGTTAAATTTAGCTCATGTTTGGGGCAATACAAATAATCCAGGTGTAGCATGTGGAAATGATAATGTTAACGATACACCAATTACAAAAGGATATACAAGTTGTTCATTATCAAATTCTAAAATTTGCAACTCTACTATTGTTGAAAATGTAGAAAACTATATGGATTATTCTTATTGTTCTAAAATGTTTACTAATGGACAAAAAACACGGATGAGAAATGCTTTGATTTCAGCTAATGGAGGTAGAAGTAATTTATGGACAACTAATAATTTAATAGCTACAGGAGCTACAGGCACTAATAGTTTATGTAAAACAGATTTTACTGTTAATAAACGTGTTATTTGTTCGGGAGAGTCGGTTACTTTTCAAGATTTATCCTATAATGTTGCAACAGCTTGGTCATGGATAACTACTGGAGGGATTCCTGCTACTTCTATTAGTCAGAACCCTACAGTTGTTTATAATACGCCTGGTTTTTATACAGTAACACTTAACGCTTCTGGAAATGGAGCGTCAGATTCTGAAACAAAAACACAACTTATACAAGTACTACCAGCGGCTTCAACTTTTCCTTTCTTTGAAAGTTTTGAAAATTATTCATCACTAACGAGTACAAATAGTTGGTCAGTAAACGATTTGAATGGAATTAATCCTTTTACCTTATATTCGGGCACTGGTTATTCAAGTCAAAAATGTGTTAAACTTTCAAATTTTGACGAAACTACAGTTACTGTTGATGAATTAGTTTCACCAAATATTGATTTATCCTCGTTAACAGATCAAGATACTATAGTTTTAAGTTTTAGATATTCATATAAAAGAAAAATAGCTTCTAATAATGAATCTCTCAAGATATTAGCAAGTGCAGACTGTGGAGATTCATGGGTTATTAAATCTACCTATCTTGGTTCTGGACTAGTTGGATCAGCAAATACGATCCCTTGGACCCCTTCTGTAAACAGCGATTGGACGACAGTTCACGACCCCTCGATATCAAAATCATTTTACACATCAAATTTCAGATTTAAATTTCAGTTTAATGGTAATGCTGGAAATAATATATACATCGATGATATAAATTTATTAAAACAAGAATCATTAGGTTTATCTAAAAATGAATCAAATTTTGAAGCATTAGAAATATATCCGAATCCTTCAGCTGGTGAATTAAATGTTCATTTTTCAACTCCTAAAGATGAAAATGCTGTAATTAAAATTCAAGATATTTTAGGGAAAGTTGCACAATCACAATTAATAAAAGCAATCGAAGGTTCAAATTTGGTATTATTAAACACTGAAAATTTAGCTTCGGGAATGTATTTTTTAAATATACAAATGGGAACATCTCAAAAGATAATGCAATTTGTAGTTAAGTAATTTCAAAAAAAACTAGTTATTAAAAGCCATTCGATTATTTATCGAATGGCTTTTTTTGTAATTTTGATCCATGAATAAAATTGAACAATTAAAAGAAGAATTAGCTTTAACAATTCGAACATATAATATAAAAGGCTGGTCGCCTGCCACCTCAACAAATTATTCATTCAGACTTGATAATTCAGAAATCAATGTATCAAGGTCGGGAGTAGATAAATCCATGTTTTCGGCATCAGATTTTATTACTGTCGATAAAAAAGGGCAAGCAACAGGAGAATTTATCAATTCAATACCTTCTGCAGAAACCTTAATCCATTGTGTTTTATATGATTTATTTCCAGAGGCGAAGGTGATTTTACATAGTCATTCCATTTATCCAGTTTTGATTTCTAACAAATATTCTGATTCTGTTACATTTGAAGGATATGAAATCCAAAAAGGTTTCTCAGGACAAACAACACACGATGCTGTAGTTCAAATTCCGATTTTTGACAATACACAGGACATGACTTCATTTTCTGAAGTCTTAAAAGACAACAAAAAAAAACTTACAAATCATTCTTTTGTTATGAGAAAACATGGCGTTTATGCTTGGGGTAAAAATTTATTTGAAGCGAAAAGGCATTTAGAAACACTTGAATACCTATGCCAATGTAAGTGGATGTCAAACGTTGATTAAATTTATATAATTCTTCTAAATCGAATAAAATTTTACTACTTTCGTGTTCTAATAATTAAAAAAACATAATAAATGTCATATTTGTTTACATCAGAGTCAGTTTCTGAAGGTCATCCAGATAAAATTGCTGACCAAATTTCAGACGCATTAATCGATAACTTCATGGCTTTTGATCCACAATCAAAAGTTGCATGTGAAACTTTGGTTACTACAGGTTTGGTAGTATTAGCAGGAGAAGTAAAAACATCAACGTATTTAGATGTACAAACAATTGCTAGAGATGTTATTTCTAAAATTGGATATACAAAAGCGGAGTATATGTTTGAAGCTAATTCTTGTGGAATTATTTCAGCAATTCATGATCAATCTGATGATATTAATCAAGGAGTTGATCGTAAAAACCCAGAAGAACAAGGTGCTGGTGATCAAGGTATGATGTTTGGTTATGCTTCGAAAGAAACGGAGAACTACATGCCATTAGCTTTAGATTTAGCGCATAAAATATTACAAGAATTAGCAGATATTCGTCATAATCATTCTGATTTGATCGGTTATTTACGACCAGATGCTAAATCTCAAGTAACGATTGAATATTCAGATGACAATGTTCCTCAAAGAATTGATTCAATTGTTGTTTCTACACAACACGATGATTTTGATACAGAAGCAGCAATGTTATCTAAAATTAAAGCAGACATTATCAATATTGCTATACCAAGAGTAATGGCGAAATTGAAGCCAGAATTACAAGCTTTATTCAACGATAAAATTACTTACCATATTAACCCAACAGGGAAATTTGTAATAGGTGGACCTCATGGAGATACTGGTTTAACGGGTCGTAAAATAATCGTTGATACTTACGGAGGAAAAGGAGCTCACGGTGGTGGTGCATTCTCAGGAAAAGATCCTTCAAAAGTAGATCGTTCTGCAGCTTATGCTACTCGTCATATCGCTAAAAATTTAGTTGCTGCAGGAGTTTGTGATGAAGTTTTAGTTCAAGTTTCTTATGCAATTGGTGTTGCTGAGCCTTGTGGTTTATTCATAACTACAAACGGTACTTCTAAAGTAAACATGACAGATGGTGAGTTAGCGAAGGTTGTTTCAGGAATATTTGATATGCGACCTTACTTCATCGAACAACGTTTAAAATTACGTAACCCAATTTATTCTGAAACTGCGGCTTATGGGCACATGGGTAGAAAGAATGAAGTAGTTACAAAACGATTCAAAAGACCAGATGGAACATTCCTAGAAAAAGAAGTGGAATTGTTTACTTGGGAAAAATTAGACTTCGTAGACAAAGTTAAATCAGCTTTTAATTTATAAGGAAAGCTTAATCATATTTAAAGCCCGTTTGAGTTTACTTAAACGGGCTTTTATTTTTTAAAATCCTTTCAAAACACCATTTTTTTGCGTTATTTTTACCCTACGAATTTATACAAGATGAAAAGGATAAAAATTGCAGATGTTTTTGCTCAACCTGAGATTGGTAAAGAGCTTATTGTTAAAGGTTGGGTACGAGGTTTTCGTAGTAATCGATTCATTCAAGTTAACGATGGGTCTACCATTAAAACATTACAAGCGGTTGTTGAATTCGAAAATTTTGATGAAGCATTACTTAAAAAAATAACAACTGGTGCAGCAGTAGGCTTGAAAGGAACTTTGATTGAATCTCAAGGTGCTGGACAAGCGGTTGAATTACAAGTTTCTGAAATTGAAATTATTGGAGAAGCAAATCCAGATGATATTCAAAAAACAGTGATGCAACCGAAAAAACATAGTTTAGACTACTTGAGAGAACAAGCACATTTGCGTTTTAGAACAAATACGTTTGGTGCTGTTTTTAGAATTCGTCATAATGTTGCTTTTGCAATTCATAAATTTTTCAACGATAAAGGTTTCTTTTATCTTCATACACCTATAATTACTGGTTCAGATGCTGAAGGAGCAGGAGAAATGTTTCGTGTAACGAATTTAGATCCAATTAATCCTCCGTTAAACGAAGACGGAACGGTTGACTTTAAAGAAGATTTCTTTGGTAAACCTGTAAACTTAACAGTTTCGGGTCAATTAGAAGCTGAATTAGCTGCTTTAGCTTTGGGTCAGGTGTATACTTTTGGACCTACTTTCCGTGCTGAAAATTCAAATACTTCTCGTCATTTAGCAGAATTTTGGATGATTGAACCAGAAGTTGCTTTTAATGATTTGAAAGACAACATGGATTTGACAGAAGAATTCTTAAAATACATCAGTAAATATATTTTAGATAATTGTGGGGATGATTTACAATTCTTGCACGAAAGAGATGCTACTGAACAAGCTCAAAAACCACAAAATGAACGTAACGAATTAGGATTGATCGATCGATTAAAATTTGTAGTTGAAAATGATTTTAAACGATTAACATATACTGAAGCAATTGAAGTTCTATTAAATTCAAATCATTATAAGAAGAAAAAATTCAAATACGATGTTGCTTGGGGAATTGATTTACAAAGTGAACACGAACGTTACTTGGTAGAAAAAGAATTCAACTGCCCCGTAATTTTAACAGATTATCCTGCTGAAATTAAAGCTTTTTACATGCGTCAAAACGACGATGGAAAAACAGTTGCTGCAATGGATGTTTTGTTTCCAGGAATTGGTGAAATCGTTGGTGGTTCTCAACGTGAAGAGCGAATGGATATTTTAAAAGAAAAATGTGTCGCTTTTAATATTGATGAACACGAATTGTGGTGGTATATGGATACGCGTAAATTTGGATCTGTACCTCATGCAGGATTTGGTTTAGGATTTGAAAGAATGGTTATGTTTGTAACTGGAATGTCAAATATTAGAGACGTGATTCCTTTTCCAAGAACACCTCAAAATGCTGAATTTTAAATATACAAATTAGTTAAATTTATTTACGGGAAATCCTCCCCCTTAATCCCCCTCCAAAGGGGGAAACTAAAAAAATGGCTTTAAAACAATATCTTGCTCAGAAATTAGAACAACGGTTATCTCCTCAACAAATTCAGTTGATGAAATTGTTGCAAGTTCCTACTATGGAATTGGATCAAAGAATCAAACAAGAATTGGAAGAAAATCCAGCCTTGGAGGAAGGTGCTGATGAATCGGAGGATGATTTTGAAGAAGATTATGATTCGGATAGCGATGATAATTCAGATGAAGAGGAATTTGATTTATCTGATTATTTTGATGACGATGCTGCCGATTATAAAACGCAGGCAAACAATACAAGTAAAGATGATGAGGAACGTGTTGTACCTCTTTCTGGAGAACAATCGTTTCAACAAAGTCTTACAGAACAATTGCATTTACTTGATTTAACCGATGATCAATTCATGATCGCTGATACCATAATTGGTAATTTAGATGAGTCGGGTTATTTAAATCGGGAAATTGAAGCAATTGTTGATGATTTAGCTTTTTCAGCTAATATTATTGCTTCAGAAAAAGAAATTGAGGTAGTTTTAAGTTTAGTACAAGAACTAGATCCAGCCGGGATTGGAGCAAGAAATCTTAGAGAATGTTTACTACTTCAAATC
>CALPSU020000012.1 GCA_943326315.2 Chryseobacterium gleum | reverse complement strand
TGGCACCAACATTACCAACTTCAACTGAATAAGTCCCTGAAGTATTTACAACGATTGTATTTAAATGAGTATTATCAGACCAATTATAATACCCATATCCATTAGGTGCAGTTAAAGTTGTTGAAACCCCTTGACAGACAGATATATCATTCCCTAAAAAAAGCACAGGTTCATTACCAACACATTGAGAATAAGAAAAGTAGCAGGTAAATATAAATAGGAAAATTAAAAACGTTTTAACGTAATTTTTCATAATTCAAATTTCATAATTTATAGCGAACGTCCTTAAGACGCGACAAAATATTACAAAGTTGCGTCATTTCCAAGAAAATTAACAAAATAATTAATTTTCGTTAATAATTTGCTTTACCCTTCCAACTTCTCCAGTCTCGAGCATTACTTTAATTCCATGAGGATGAAAAGTAGAATTAGTTAAAATTCTTTTTACAAAACCTTGCGTTAACTCACCAGATCTTTGATCCTCTTTGAGTACTATTTGAACTTCTTGACCGACAAAGACATCTTTTCTAGACTGACCTTCCATGTTTATCTTTTTTTCTTTTTCTTAACTACAACAGGACTTGGAGCAACTTCTGGTTTAGTTTGTAACATTTGATTTGATAATAGTTTATCTATTAACTCATCTTTTGTTAAATGCTGAAAAACTGATTTTATTTTGTCTTTAAAATCAGGTGTTAAATCTTGGTTAATTTTAGTTTTAAAAATTCGTTTCGCCCACAAATACGAATTATTCTCTTCAACACTTTCTTTACTAGGCTTTACTAATTCTTCAAAATTCAAACCTAATTCTAACTGAAATTCAGCTAAATCTTTTAATTCTTCTTGTTGAATAACAGTTAGTGCATATCCCTTAGCTCCTGCCCTAGCAGTTCTTCCACTTCTATGAATATAGGTTTCAAAGGTATCCGGTAAATGATAATTTATTACATAACTAATATCTTTCACATCAATCCCTCTTGCAGCTAAATCAGTAGCGACTAAAATTGAAATGTGACCATCTCGAAATTGATCCATTATTCTATCTCTAATTGGTTGAGATAAACTACCATGCAAAGCTCCCGATGAAAATCTACTTATAGCTAAATTTTTAGCTAATTTATTGACAGCAGCCTTGGTTCTGCAAAAAATAATTCCTTGCTCACCTTCTCTCTCGTTTAAAAAATGAGTTAAAACATCTAACTTTTGAATTGGATCAACCAAAACATATCTATGTTCTATTAATACATTTCCTGAAACTTCCATATCCACCACTATTTCAGTGATGTTTTTAGACATATAATTGTGTACTATATTTTTAACTTCACTTGAAAGTGTTGCAGTAAATAACCACGTTCTTTTATTTTTCGGTAAAATTTTATTTATCTCTAAAAAATCTTCTTTCAGAGATGTTATCATTTCATCTGCTTCGTCTAAAACTAAAAAACGAATTAATGAAAGGTCGACAACCTCTTTTTCTATCAAATCCAATAACCTTCCTGGGGTTGCAACTAGAATCTGAGCTCCTTCTTCAACTTGTTTGATCTGAGATTTAATTGGAACGCCACCATAAGCAACAACAACCGAAACTGAATTATTTGAATATGTTTCAATTACAGAGCTAACTTGTTGTCCTAACTCTCTTGTAGGAACAAGAATTAGAGCTTGTGTAGAATTATTTGTTTTGTCAATTAACTCAAGCAATGGTAACCCAAAAGCTAGGGTTTTTCCAGTGCCAGTTTTTCCAATTCCAACAAAATCAGATTTTGAATCTAAAAGGATAGGAATAGCCTTTTCTTGAATTTCTGTTGGATTTGAAATTCCATTTTCATTTAATAAATCTACTATTTGAGATGAAATCCCTAACTCTTTAAATTGACTCACTTTTATTGTTTTAATAATTATTAATGTTCTATTGATTTAAATATTGAGAATCGATTGGTCTCTTTAATTCGTCTAAAGTCCTTATATTTTTTGAGCTCAACAATACCTTCTGGTTTATTTTTTGACGAAATTAATAAGATTGAACTATATCTTTTAAAAAATCTCTTATCTAACATAATTTGATCTGGAGAATCTAATTCCATCCCCGAAACTACATAATACTTTTCATTTTTTTTCTTCAATGTGAGTTTATCATTCTTTCTTCCTCCAATTGAAAGTTGCCAATAATCTTCCACAATTAATAAACCATTATTTGTAGACAAATCCCATTTCCGAATTTCCGAAAGTAAATTCACATCCTCATTTGGTAATTTTAATGTATTCCAAAAGGAATGTGTTTTTTCTATTTTAATTAAACTTAAAAAATAAAGTGAACTATCTAAAAGACAAAACCCTATTATTAAAACCTGCAGAATCTTTCTAAATTTCAACGTGTTAAACCAATAAATTATTCCAGGAAAAAACAAAAAAGAAACGGATGCAAAATGCCTCATTTCATATGAAACAGCTTTATTCTGAAGAAACAAAAAAGTAAAAAACAATAAAAAAGGAATACAAAAAAATAGTAAACAAGAATAATACAATTTAAATCTATTTTTAGGGAATTTATATAAAAACAAACCTGTTACTATAAATGGAATTACCTGCAAAGTATTCGAGTAAACTAAATTTGAAGTAAAAACAGAATATATCTTTTGAATAAAAAATGTAAATCGACTAAAAATTCCAAATGGACTCCCTAAGCTATACGTTAGATCTCCTAATAAATCATTTTTTACACCTGGATAACCTTCGTAATCAATAGATTTTCCAGGTGATTCACCTAATGAAAGATAATATCTATCGAGAATGAAATAAATAAGAAAACAAATTAAAAAAGGAAAAATAATATATTTAATCTTACCAATTAAAGCTTTATTTTCAACCGTAAAGAACAGAAATAAAAGCGATGCAAAAAGCAGAATAAATCCAGTATTTTTAACTAAAACAGCTAAAAAAGATAAAAATAGATAAAGTAATATCGTACGAAAATTTTGAGATTCTTTTAGGTTCAAAATACACATCACATAGAATGGTAAAATTGCTAGAAAATATAAATCACCTCCATAATACATAAATGTTTGCCAATAAAACAACTGATTTGTCACTATACAAATTAAAGCTAACAAAATCACATTCAATGAAAAATCAAATCGTCTAAATAATTTATAATAACCTATTAATGAAATAAATAAACAAATTGAAATCAAAAAAAATTGAATTATTTGAAAGGAATCAACACTAAATAATTTCACGAAAACAAATGGAATAACCCATTGTGCTGGAGCCCACCATGAAACGAAATAAGAAAATTCAGGATGATTAACTGAAGGATAAATCAATGTATTCCATTTAGCCCCTGAAATATATTGATTCATTATTTCATACCCACGAATAGGATCTGCAAATGTTGTTGTACCAAAAACTAACATTGAAATTATATAGAATCCCATTATTGAAAACAATAGGAACCACATTATTTTTGTTTTGTTTTTGAATAGTGTATTCAATTGTATTATTTGATTTTTATTGAATATTATTGACAGGATTGAACCGGTTCAAATAATGAATTATTTTGCGGTTATTCGTTTAAACGTAATATTTAAAGATTGTTCGATTTGACGAATTCGTTTCACTTCTTTCGGATCAATAATACTTAATGAAACACCTTTTTTTCCCGCTCTTGCTGTTCTACCACTTCGATGGGTATAATATTCAATTTTTTCAGGTAAATCATAATGTACAACAAAACATAAACTATCCACATCTATACCTCTTGCTGAAACATCTGTAGTAACTAATAATTGAATTTTGTGATTTTTGAATGCACGCATGGCTTTCTCTCTTTCACGTTGTTGCAAATCTCCATGAATAGCATCAGCAACAAATTTCTTCTCTTGTAAAAATTCAACTAATTTTTGAGTACTAGCCTTTGTTCTACAAAAAATTATTCCACTATCACCTCCCTGAACATTTAAAAACTGAACTAAAGTTTGATTTTTAAAACGAGGATCACAGGTTACAAACTGATGTTCTATGGATTGATTAACAACATTCCTTTTGTTGACTTGAACTTTATAAGCATCATCATCCATATATTTTCCGATGATTTCTTTTAAATTTTCAGGTAAAGTCGCTGAAAACAACCATGTATTTCTGCTTCCAATAGTATGTTTCAATATTGTATCCAATTCCTCCTTGAATCCCATACTTAACATTTCATCCGCTTCATCTAAAACAATTGTTTCAACTTGACTTAAATCAATCGCTTTTTTCTCTAACAAATCAATTAAACGTCCTGGTGTTGCTACAACAATATGAGTTGGTCTACTTAATGCTCTTATTTGATTTTCAATTTTATCACCTCCATAAACGGCTTCGATAAAAATTTTATCTGAAAACTTTGTTAACTTAAATAGTTGTTTTTGAATTTGTTGCCCTAACTCTCTAGTTGGAGAAAGTATTAAAGCTTGAACTCGACTATCGTTAGTATCCATTCTTTGAAGTAATGGAAGTCCAAAAGCAGCTGTCTTTCCTGTACCGGTCTGTGCTTGACCAATAAAATCCGTTCCAAACTCTAATAAATACGGTATTGATTTTTCTTGTATTTCTGTCGGTATTTCAATATTAATCTCTTTTAGAGCTTTAATAAATTGATCTTTAACACCTAATTCCTTGAACGTTTTCAAAATGTTGAATATTAATTGAATTGCGAAGTTACTTCAATTAACCGAACAATAAGCTTGCATTTTACAAACTATTTTCTAATATTTTTTCCCAATGATCATTTAAATAGGCTACTAATTTTCTTGAGGTATTATTAAAGTAACGTTTCGTTCTATACCCGCTCACCCAAGTAATACCTCTTACAGCATTCGTTAAAAATATTTCATCAGCGGCTATAATGTTTTGAGGGAAAATAGTGCATTCATACACTTTAATTCCATGAGAAACAGCTAAATTTATAATTTGCATTCTCATTGTTCCTGCAATACAACCTTCATCTAAACCAGGAGTATACAACACTCCATTACTTACAACAAAGATATTAGAACTTGAACTTTCTAAAATCGCCCCTTTTTCATTAACAATCAATACCTCGTCTAACTGACGTTCTGCTGCATTTATAGCAGCCATAACATATAGCAAACCATTTTTAGTTTTATATGTCGATAAACTATTTTTCACTTTTTTCAGATCCGAATACAAATCGATTTCCCATCCCTTTGAATTTAAATCAAAACTATTATTTTCGATAGGATACACCTCAATAAAATAGACAGCTTCATTTGAAGTTGGCGCATATGTACCTCCAGAAATTCTATCTAAAGAAATTCTACATCTTCCACCTTCTCTAATTTCAGATTTATCTATAAGATACTGAACCCTTTCTTCAAAAAATGTTACATTAAAAAAAACAGATGGCCTCATTTTCAAAGCTAATGCACCTTCTAATAATCGCTTAACATGATTCTCCATGTTTAATGGTTTCCCATTCATTATTCGTATACTTTCGAAAACGCCATCTCCATATAAATGAGCTCTGTTACCCGCTTGAAGTGTAGGAGTATCATTAGATAAAATAGTACCATTAGAATTAACAAATAATTGCGCCATAATCTTAAAAAACTAAATTCAATAAATCTTTTCCCTTTTCAATATTAATAATTAATATGAAAAGAACACCAAAAATTGCGCCTCCAATATGTGCGTCGTGTGCAATTCCAGAGTTTCCTTTTTTATCTGACCAAATTTCAAAAGCCAAATATAATATACCAAACAACCATGCTTTCATTGGGATTACGAAGAATATTCCTAAATCAGCAAACGGATTCCAAATAATAAATGCAAAAACCACTGCAGAAACAGCACCTGAAGCACCTAAAGAGCGATAGCTAGGATTGTTGTGATTTCTTGCATAAGGAATTAAAGTAGAAAATAATCCGCCTATAAAATACAAACTAACAAAATGAATCTCCCCTTTTACTATACCAAATTCATTAATTAATTCAATTTCTAGAGCACTTCCTAAAAAATACAAGGACATCATATTAAAAGCAAGATGCTGAAAATCGCCATGAATAAACATATGGGTAAATATTCTATAACTTTGCTTTTCATTTTTACTTAAATAAGGAATAAACATCAATTTATTTTTCAAACCATCCTTATTCATCACATTCAACGACACAAAAACCGTCGCTATCATAATAATGGTAAGTGCTGATATTGTCATAAAAAAAATAAAATTATCTTTTTAAAATTTTATAAATCCCTTGTGTAAAAACAGTACGAAAGTAACCAAAAACAGTTACATAATATAAAGTATAAGAATAATTTGCTTTAACATTGTTAATAAAGTTAGTAAACCTTTTTGCAAGTTTATTGATAGTATTAAATTGAAATTCTATATTTGCGCCATATTTAATATAATTAATTGTTTTACGAATATGCGTAATAAAGGATTTTTTTGGTTTTTAACGGTATTATTGACTGCAGTTTGTGTATATCAATTATCGTTTACATGGGTAGCAACTTCTACTGAAGGTAAAGCAGATAAGGAAGCTGACATCCGTTTAGAAGAATTGATGGCGAAAGCAAAGGAAAATGGCGGAATAGCTTATTTACCTAATAATACGAAAGTTGATTTTTCTCAACCAGAAGCAAGAGAAATTGCAAAAGGTGCTTTTGTAAATCAAATTTTGAAAGAGAAAGCAGATTCTCCTGTTTATCCAATTTTTGGATCAACATTTCAAGATGTTAAGAAAAGAAGTTTAGCTTTCGGTCTAGATTTAGTTGGTGGAATGAGTGTTACTCTTGAAATTTCTATCCCTGATTTAGTAAAAAGTTACGCTAGAAATGAAAGAGATACACAATTCAAAAAACCTTTTGATAGAGCATTAAGTCGTCACAATACAACTGGTGGAGATTTTATTTCTTTGTTTCAAGAAGAAAATGAAAAAATCAATGGTAAATTACCTTTGGTTCGTTTGTTACAAATTGAAGAAGTAAGTGAGTTAAATATTAATTCATCAAATAGTGATGTAATTAAATTCTTACGTGATAAAGCTTCAAGTTCTATGGATGGAGTTGAACAAATCATGGAACGTCGTATTAACCAATTTGGGGTTGCTCAACCAAACATTCAAAAAGATCCATTAAAAAATCGTTTATATATTGAATTACCAGGTGTTCAAGATGAAGCAACTGTTGCAGATAGATTACAATCAACTGCAAATCTTCAATTCTTTGAAACTTACCAAGCAAACGAAATTGGTGCTCAATGGCAACAAGCTGCAACAATTTCTAAACAAAAAGAAATTACAGAAGAAGATCTAACTAAACTTGAATCTGATTCTACTAGTAATGACTCGATCAAAAAAGATTCTACTAAAGTTGAATCACTTGAATCATTAACTAAAAATTTAAATGGATCTTCTAAAGGTCTTGGCGAATTAGTTAAAAATGCAGGAAATTATTCTATTGGAACAGTTTCTTCAGAAAACAAAAGTACAGTTGATGCTTTGCTAAGAAGAAACGATGTGTTAGCAGTTTTTCCTTCTGATTTAAAATTCATGTGGTCTGCAGAAATGGAATCTATTTCTTTAAAAACAAAAGAAATGGCTTATACGTTATATGCTGTTAAAATTCCTGATAACGGTAAAGCAAGAGTTGGTGGTACAGATATTAAATCTGCTTCTACAGGTTTTGATCAACAAAGCTCTTTAATTACAGTTGATTTATCTATGTCTGAAGCTGGTGCCGAAAAATGGGGACAAATGACTTCAGAAAATGTAGATAAAATTGTAGCTATTACTATGGATAACGTAGTTTACAGCGCACCAAGAGTAATCAATGCTATTACAGGTGGTAATACTCAAATTTCTGGAAGTTTTACTGTTGATGAAGCAAAAGGTTTAGCTGGATTATTAAACGGAGGTGCTTTACCTGCTCCATGTGTAATTAAAGAACAAACTAAAGTTGGACCAACAATTGGAGCTGAAAACTCTAGAGCTGGTTTAATTTCATTTGGTTGTGCTTTCTTAGCAGTATTAATCTACATGTATTTCTATTATGGAAAAGCAGGTATGGCTGCAAATATTGCTTTAACTGTAAACGTTATTTTAATCTTTGGTTGTTTAGCATCTTTTGGAGCTGTATTAACACTTGCTGGTATCGCTGGTATCGTTTTAACAATTGGAACTGCTGTTGATGCTAATATCTTAATTTTCGAACGTATTCGAGAGGAACAAGCAAGAGGAGTAGGAATTGATGACTCTTTAACAAGAGGTTTTAGTAAAGCCCTTCCAGCGATTATTGATGCTAACGTAACTCACTTATTGGTTGCTATTATCTTGAAAGTTTTCGGAAAAGGTGAAATTGAATCTTTTGCAACTACTTTAATCATTGGTATTTTTACATCTATGTTTTCTGCTATTATCATTTCAAAATTAGTTATTTATAACTGGTTAGGAAAAGGAAAAGAAATCACTTTAAATACTAAATTATCTAAAGGATTGTTCCAAAACTTCCATTTTGACTGGGTTGGAAAAAGAAAATATTTCTATATCTTCTCAATTACCGTAACTATTATTGGATTAATCGCACTTTATACAAATGGATTAAAACAAAGTGTTGAGTTTACAGGTGGACGTACTTTTGTAGCTAAATTTGAAAAGAAAGCGGATATTGATTTCATTCGTGTAAATCTTTCTAAAGTTTTCGTAGAAAATGGTGAAGTTTCTTCTATTGACTTAAAAACAAAATCTAACGACTTCAATGTTGAAATCATCACAAATTACAAATTGAAAGATGACGGAGCTTCAACAGAAGTTAATGAAAAATTAAAAGAAGGCTTAGATGCTTGTAAAGAAAAATTAGGAAAATATGAAATTTTAGAATCTAGAAGTATTTCAGCTTCTGTTTCAAGTGAATTATGGTCTTCTTCAGCTAAAGCAATTTCATTGGCTTTATTAGCTATCTTTATTTATATCTTTATTCGTTTCGGTTCTTGGCAATACTCTATCGGTGCGATAATTGGTTTAACGCATGATGCATTCTTCGTAATCTCAATCTTCGCATTGTTACATGGTCACCTTCCGTTCAGTTTAGATGTTAATCAAGCATTCATTGCAGCGATATTAACTGTTATAGGATATTCCATGAATGATACTGTTATTGTATTTGACCGTATTCGTGAGAATTTAAGAAACAGTAATGACAATGAAAATCAAAATGATATCGTTAATAAATCATTAAACACTACTTTAAGCCGTACCTTCAATACTTCGATGATATTATTCGTTGTTGTATTGATCATGTTTATTTTTGGTGGTGCAGCTATTAAAGGGTTCTTATTCGCTTTATTAGTTGGTGTTGTAATTGGTACTTATTCATCGTTATGCGTTGCTACTCCAATTTTAATTGACTTCTCTAAGAAACTTAAGAAATAATTTAGTTTCTATAAATTACAAAAGCCTGTTTGATTAATTTCAAACAGGCTTTTTTATGAGACATAATAAATTTGTATTTTAAAATTATACTATTAACCTGAGTTCGATTAATATTTAACGATATGAAGAGAAGGATTACTTCTTACATACTGAACAAAAAGAGTCTCTAAATCGTCGTGAACTATAATTTGATCAATAAGATTTCTCCATTTTTCTATGGGTGAAAATTGAGAATGAAATGGAACATAGCCATACCCAACTAAACTTCCATTTTCAACTAATAGAATGCTCTTTTCTCCTTTATGGCGGCCACTTTCAACAATATAATAACTTTCACTACTAGAGGTAATATTTTTAAGCATTGAAGTTGCTCGTAAATTATAAAACTCATAAGACTCTTCTTTAATACAAGCTCCCCTACACTCTTTTACAGAATATTGAAAACAAGATGAATTAGAAGTATATAAATCACATAATTTTTGACACAATTCAAATTCTTCAATTTTATTCTCTAAAAAAGAAACCGCATCTTTTTTAGAATTAAATCCAACCAAAGGAGATTCTGTAAATTTTGAAGTGAGACCAATAAAAAAACGTTGATAACCTATTTCATCAAAATATTTAAAAATACCATGAGAGAATCTTATTTTCTTTATCGGAGGATTATATAATGGTTTGTGCTCTTTAACTAAATTTGTTTCTATAATATTTGATATAAATTCAGAACCCGTAATTTCATATTCGATACGTGTAATTTCTTTAATCAACTTTGCACCTTTTACAGATTTATTATTTTTTAGATGCTGTTCAATTCTCCTTCTTAAATATTTGCTTTTACCTACAAATATCAAAACATTAAACTCATTATAAAACTTAAAAACTCCTGTTTTATCTGGTATCTCATCTAATTCAGCAATATCTAAATTTGGATGTAAAATTTGAGGATTTAAATCTTGTTTAATAAACGTTTCTAAATCTTTAGAATCCGTATTTTTTAATATTGTAAAAAGTTTTGCTGTTGCAAAAGCATCTCCACCAGCCCTATGTCGACCGATCAATTCAATTCCTAAATTTCTAGACAATTTACCTAAGCTATAGGATTCTAAACCTGGTAATATTTTTCTAGAAGCAAGAACTGTACAAAGATGTTGACGTCTATAATCGTAACCTAATTTTCTAAATTCCTGACGAATAATACCATAATCGAAATTAACATTATGGGCTACAAAAATGCATCCTTCCGTAAATTCAACTATTTTCTTGGCTACTTCGTAAAATTTAGGCGCATCTCTCACCATTTCATCGCTAATCCCTGTTAAATTAACTATAAATTCAGGAATTGGCATTTCTGGATCAATAAGCGTTTCGTATTGATCGATAATTTCATCGCCATTGTGCTTATAGATAGCAATCTCTGTTATCTTAGAGCTTTTAGGGCTTCCACCAGTTGTTTCAATATCGATTATTACGTAATGCATTGTAAATGTAAAGAAACTGAGAATTTTTGGATATTGGAGGGGAAATTGGGGAAAAGTTTTTTATTTAACCACAGAGGAACGCGGAGTTTATCACGGAGTATCACTGAGTTCATTTTTTTACCGCAGAGGGTTACAGAGTTTAGCACAGAGTAACACGAAGTTTTTTATTATGAAAGTAAAAACTCTGAGCGCCTCTGTGAAAACCTCGGAGTCCTCTGTGGTTAAAAACGATTAATCAAAGAATCCGATTAAATCCTCTTTTGATAATGATTTTAAAATACTTGCATCCGTTTTTATCAAGTCATTTACGAGTTCTTTTTTTGACTCTTGTAATTTCATTATTTTTTCTTCAATAGTGTCTGGACAAATTAACCTCACCGCTACTACATTTTTCTTTTGGCCTATTCTATAGCATCGATCAATTGCTTGATTTTCTACAGCGGGGTTCCACCATGGGTCAACTAAATAAACATAATCTGCTTCAGTTAAATTAAGTCCTGTCCCTCCTGCTTTCAAGCTAATAAGAAAAACTCTAATCTCTGGATTCGTTTGAAATTCATCTACTTTTGATTGTCTATTTTTTGTTTGACCAGTTAAATATTCAAATGGAATATTAACTTTTTCTAACTCTTTTTTTATCAAATCTAACATCGTTACAAATTGAGAAAAAATAATCATTTTATGATAAGGAGCTTTTGTAGTTATCTCTTCCATTAAAACTTCAATTTTAGCAGAAGTATCACCATAATATTCTTGATCATTAATTAAAGAAGGTGAATTACAGATTTGTCTCAACTTTGTCAATCCAGCCAACATATACATCGTATCCATGTTTTTTTTCTGTCCACTTGAAGCCATTAAAAACTCTCTAAATTCTTGTTTATAAGTATCATAAACATTTCTTTGCTCTTCGCCCATTTCACAATAAATAACCATCTCTGTTTTATCAGGCAATTCTTTAGCTACTTGAGCTTTTGTTCTTCTAAGTAAAAATGGATTGATTTTTTTCTGTAATTCAATTGCTCTTCTTGTATCTTTAAATTTGTCAATAGGCTGAGAATAGTGATCTGTAAAATGCTGCTTATTACCTAACAAACCGGGGCAAGCAAATGAAAATTGACCATATAAATCAAAGGTATTATTCTCTATTGGTGTACCAGTTAAAACAATTTTGTTACGTGATTTTAATAATCTAACGGATTTATATCTCTGTGATTCTGGATTTTTAATAGCTTGAGACTCGTCTAAGAATATATAATTAAAATGATATTCTTTCAAAAAACGAATATCTGCTAAAAGAGTTCCATAGGATGTCAAAATGATTTCGTATTGGTCAAAATCTAGTGTGCTTTTAATTCTATCTACTCCATAAATGGTGTGAATTTTAATAGATGGAGCAAATTTTTCTATTTCAACTTGCCAATTGAAAATTAAGGAAGTAGGTACAACAATTAAATTCGTATTTTTTCTTCCTTTTTCTCTTTGTGACAATATAAAAGCTATAATTTGAATCGTTTTTCCTAAACCCATGTCATCTGCCAAACATCCACCAAATTCAAATTCATCTAAAAAGTTCAACCAATTTAATCCTTCCTTTTGATATCCTCTTAAGGTTGCAATTAATTCTTTTGGAACAGCTATCTCTTCAATAGATTTAAATTCAGACATTTTTGAGTGATAATAAGCCAATTTTTCCCTCGCTTCATTTGTTAGTACCTCATCTTCGTATAATTCAGAAATTTCTGAAAAATTCATTTTATGTGTTCGAATAGAATCTCTTCCAACTTCTCCCGATCTAAAATATTTTGAAAATTTCTCTATCCATTCTTCCGGTAATAAACCTAAAGTTCCATCACCCAATTCGATGAATTTCGACCTGTTTTTAACAGACTTTTGAAGCTGTTTCAAGGATACCTCCTGATTTCCAAACATTACCTTTAAAGAAGTATCAAACCAATCCAAACCACTATTCACAGAAACCGAAACTGAAGCCTTGTTAGGATTTAGATTGTTATTTTTCAATTCACTAAATCCTAAAATGGTTATTCCTTCATCTTTCCATTGTTCAAATACATCAAAAAACCATCCTTCCTCTAAAAATTCTTGTTTGTGAACATAAAAATAACCTTGTTCTAATTGCTCTTCAAAAGAAGAATGTTGTCTTAAAAGAATAGACATAAACCGATCTTCAAGGGTTAAATCTCTTTCAATTAAAAATGAATTTCCTTTTGAATCTGTAGAATAAACTTGTTTTTTAGAAAACAACGGCGCTTCAATATTTCCATATTTTACAGCTGGAGAAATTATAACATACTCATCAGAATCAGATAAGTATATCATTTTTTCTTTTAAATTTTCAACTCCGAAATCTTTGATTTGCTTTTTAGTTGCAGGCTTAAGGTAGGAATAGTTTATTTTAATTTTGTGCTCTAAGTTGGCTAAAATAGTTTCTTGAAATTCTGAAAATTTAGACTCGTGAATTAAAATAGTTTGGTTGTTTTTCTTAAAGAAATTAATAACTCGAATGTAATTTGGATTATCTAATAAATACATCGTTTTACCAATTAAAATAAAGTAATTGTATTTCAATTTTAAGTCCCTAATTTCATACGTTTTATCCAAAATCGTTATGTTTCCAGTGATTTCATAAAAGCTATCTTTCTGATTAACATTTAAAATTAAATCCGATTCTAAAACCTGCAATTCAATCGGTATTATGGATGCAGTTTTTAGTGTTTCGGATACATTTGAATCATGATAATAAGCGTCTATTTTCAATGGATTTAGAACAACAGACTTTAAAGCTTCAATGTCTGATGAAGAACTATTTCGAACGGTGTTGTTTTGAAATTTAGTTAATCCTGAATAAAATTTTAATTCTTCATTACTATTTGATTTCCAAACATAATCAAGAGGGTTTTCAAGTGTCAGAGGGTTTTTAATTTGCCCGTCTTTTGATAATTTAGCATCTAATAATTCAATGAAAATATGATCGTAATAGCGATGTTGGCCAAAAACCATAATTAACTTTGCATCTTTATTCCTAAATTTTGAAACACTAATTTCAGCTTGAATAGGCAATAAATTCTTCTTTAAATTCTCTGTAGTCTTTGAATTAATTGCTAATATTTCTTTATTTATTGGAGTAACTTCTACTTCCCTTCCAACGTACTCAATTTGAAAATAATTTTCTAGAAAAGGTTCGTTTTCAAGTCCATAGTCAAAAGCTTTTGTATATAAGAATTCATTCCTCCACTTCTCATCAAAAAACAATTGAAACTCTTTCCTATCTTTCAAGTTATACATCAATTGAACCTGATGTTCACACATTTTACGTTTAGGAGTTCTACATGAACAAGATAGTATTAAATCTCCATTTATAAATTTAACACTGACTGGAAGTGCTTGGTAGAATCCATAGGAATCCTTGAATGCTCCTTGATTAATTTTTAAACTTAATACTTGGAGGTCAAAAAAACCTCGTTTTCCATCGTTAGCAAATTCAAGACTGTTTTTAAGGATAAAAGTGTTTGTTAAATCTGAAAAATTAAACTTTTTAAAAATAAAATCTGTTGGATGAGATTCTACTCGAATTTCTTCTCCATCGATAATTTCAATAGATTCAAAAAGTTCATTTTCTAGTTGATAAGAATCCGCTAATTCAATATCGGCACTTTTCAAAACATTTACAATATGCTTGCAAACTGGCCCCATCTCAAATGCACAATTACATTTAGAACTTCGAACCTTATCTATTGTATACTGAATAGAAACTTGATAAATTTTTGAACCTTTTACTTTTGCATTTATTTCAGTATCCGTAATTATTAATTCTTTTACAATGGAATCGATGCTTCTATCTCTCGTTTTTTGAGAAGTATAACTGTTTATATACGTTTCGAAAGCTTTGTTTAAAAGAATCATCTGTCAATTTTATTATTCTTGCCTAAAATTAGTTAAATAAACCTTGTTTTTTTAATGGTCAAAAATCAAATTGCTATTTTTAGATCAATTATGTCAATTTTACTTAAATTGTTGTTAAATAATAATCAATACATACATCTATTCTTATATTTCCTTTCTATTTTTCATTACTTTTACATTTCATAAATTATGGCTATGTCTAAAGAATTAGTTATCGATACAGAATCATCAGTTGATTTTGAAACTTTCAAACAAGAAGTTATTGCTGATTTCCGTTTGGCTTGTGAATCCCGGGAAGCGTCCTTGTTAGGCCGTAGAGAGGTGCTTACAGGAAAAGCTAAGTTTGGAATATTTGGAGACGGAAAAGAATTAGCTCAAATTGCCTTAGCAAAACAATTTCAAGATGGCGATTTTCGTTCTGGTTACTACCGTGATCAAACATTAATGATGGCTATTGATCAATTAACTCTTCAACAATATTTCGCTGGATTATATGGTCATACAAATGTTGTTGAAGAACCGCTTTCTGCAGGACGTCAAATGGGTGGACATTACGCATCTCGTAATCTAGATGAAAATGGTGAATGGAAAAATTTGATGGCTCAAAAAAACAGTTCTTCAGATATTTCTCCTACAGCTGGACAGATGCCTAGATTATTAGGTTTGGCTCAAGCTTCAAAAGTATATAGAGAACATCCGACTTTAAGTCAAATGGATGAATTCAAAAAATTTACTAATCATGGAAATGAAGTAGCATTTGGAACAATAGGTGATGCTTCAACTTCAGAAGGACCTTTTTGGGAAACTATTAATGCAGCAGGTGTTTTACAAGTTCCAATGGTTATGTCAGTTTGGGATGATGGTTATGGTATTTCTGTAGCGCGTCATAACCAAACTACAAAAGACAGTATTTCTGAAGCTTTGGCAGGAATGAAGCGTACTAAATCTAAACCTGGTTACGAAATATTTGTTACTAAAGGATGGGATTACGCTCATTTATGTGAAACGTATGAAAAAGCTGTAGCAATCGCTAGAGAAGAACATGTACCAGTATTAGTGCACGTAAAAGAAGTTGGTCAACCGCAAGGCCACTCTACTTCAGGATCACATGAACGATATAAATCTAATGACCGTTTAGCTTGGGAAGTTGAATTTGATTGCATCACAAAATTCAAAGAATGGATTTTAAATTTTGATTCTGAAGGATTAAGATTAAGCACAGAAGAAGAATTAGAAGCAATTCAACAAGAAGCTAAAATTACAGTTAGAGAAAATAAAAATGCTGCTTGGGCATCTTATTTAAGCGAAATAAAATCCGACTTAGACAATGCAGTTTCCTTAATGAAATCTGTTGCTCATACAAGTCCAAATGGTGTTTTCATAAATAAAGAAATTGAAACACTAGAAAAAGAAAAAGAACCAATTCGTAAAATGATTTTTAATACTGCTAGAAAAGTATTAAAAATTGTTCGAGAAGAAAATACAGCTTCAAAAAATGCTTTAGCCTCTTGGATTCAACAAGAATTAGAAATGAATAAATCGAGATATAGTTCTCATATTCATTCTGAATCTAAATTTAACGTTCCTTCAATACAAAGTGTTGAACCAACATACGATGCTGAACCAGTAATGGAAGATGGGCGAATTATTCTTCGTGAAAACTACAGAAAATTATTTGAAAGACATCCAGAAGCATTAATATTCGGAGAAGATGCAGGTAAAATTGGAGGGGTAAATCAAACTTTAGAAGGTTTACAAGATCAATTCGGAGAATTAAGAATATCGGATACCGGCATTAGAGAATGCAGTATTATAGGACAAGGAATTGGGATGGCTATGAGAGGATTACGTCCTATCGCTGAAATTCAATACTTAGATTATTTATTATATGCTATTCAAGTGATGTCGGATGATTTAGCAACTGTTCAATACAGAACAAAAGGCGGTCAGAAAGCACCATTAATAATAAGTACGAGAGGTCATCGCTTAGAAGGGATCTGGCATTCTGGAAGTCCAATGGGGATGATTGTAAATGCAGTTAGAGGAATTTATGTATGCGTACCAAGAAATATGACGAAGGCCGCTGGATTCTATAATACATTAATGGAAGCAGATGAACCAGCATTGGTAATTGAACCATTAAATGGATATAGATCTAAAGAGCCATTGCCAAATAATATAGGTGAATTCAAAATTCCTTTAGGTATTCCTGAGATCGTAAAAAAAGGAACTGATTTAACGATTGTTTCTTATGGTTCAACTTTCAATTTATGTGAAATTGCAGTTAAACAGTTAGAAGAAATTGGAATTAGTATTGAATTGATTGATGTTCAAACATTAATTCCATTTGATATTAACCATATAATTAAATCATCTTTAGAAAAAAC
>CALPSU020000011.1 GCA_943326315.2 Chryseobacterium gleum | reverse complement strand
GTATATCTTTCTAACAATTCAGAGGGGATTTTTCGAAGATAACCGGCCAAAATAATAAAATCAATTCCTTTCTCTAAGAATACTTTGGATAAAAAAAGGCCATCTGCAACTTCATCGTTTGAAAAAACAAGTACTTCAATCCCTTTTTTTTGTGCTTTTTCAACAATAGGTGCATCTTTTTTATTAGATAAAACAAATCCTATTTCAATAGCAGAATGAGATGAAAAATAATCAATAATATTTAAGGCATTACTTCCTAATCCAGAAGCAAAAAGAGCTAGTTTAAATTTTATCATGATACAAAGTTAGAAAGTATCATCAAAAATAAAGGGTATTTCATCAAAATTAAAGAATAAGTTATCTTAATAACAACAAAATAACAATTGAATTACTATCTAAAAAACTTACTTAAACCTATGCTATCATAGATAAAAACAAAATTATATTTAATAATTTAATATCAAAATGATAATAATATCAGTAATAATTTTGTTTTTCGGTTCAAAGTTTTTTACTTTGTGCCTTAGTAATTCATTAAAAAAATTAGAAATGTCTGAAATCAAAACGAAAGTAATATCTATTATCGTAGATAAATTAGGAGTTGAAGAGAGCGAAGTAACTAACGAAGCGAGTTTCACAAATGATCTTGGTGCAGATTCTCTTGACACTGTAGAATTGATTATGGAATTTGAAAAAGAATTCAATATTGCTATTCCAGATGATCAAGCAGAAAAAATCCAAACTGTTGGTGATGCTGTTTCATATATTGAAGAGCATAAAAACTAAGAACAAAATTATTTATTGATCTAGAATAAAGGTATTCTATATGGAATTAAAAAGAGTTGTTGTTACAGGCTTAGGCGCACTTACGCCAATTGGAAATACGGTTTCTGAATATTGGGAATCATTGGTTCAAGGAAAAAGTGGAGCCGCTCCTATTCAACAATTTGACGCCTCTTTGTTTAAGACTCAATTTGCTTGTGAAGTAAAGAATTTCAATGTTGAAGACTTTATGGATCGAAAAGAAGCAAGAAAACTAGACCAATTTTCTCAGTACGCCCTGGTTTCTGCTGCAGAAGCCATGGCGGATTCTGAGTTAATGGAATCTAATCCAAATTTAGATCGCATTGGTGTAATATGGGGATCAGGAATTGGTGGATTAAAAACGTTTCAAGATGAAGCGAAAGGATTTTTTGAAGGAGATGGTACTCCTAAAATTAACCCATTTTTTATCCCAAAAATGATTGCTGATATTGCAGCAGGTCACATTTCGATAAAATACGGTTTACGTGGTCCAAATTACGTTACTGTATCTGCTTGTGCTTCTGCTACAAACGCAATTATTGACGCCTACAATTACATTAGATTAGGAAAAGCAGATGCTTTCGTTACTGGAGGATCTGAAGCTGCTGTTAATCAAATGGGAATTGGAGGATTTAATGCTTTAAAAGCATTGTCTACTAGAAATGATGATCCACAAACAGCTTCTCGCCCTTTCGATTTAGATCGAGAAGGTTTTGTTTTAGGTGAAGGCGCTGGCGCAATTATCTTAGAAGAGTATGAGCATGCTATTAAAAGAGGTGCTTCAATTTATGCAGAAGTAGTAGGTGGAGGAATGTCTGGAGATGCTTACCACATGACTGCACCTCATCCAGAAGGATTAGGAGCAAGAAATACTATGATTGCGGCATTGGATGATGCTAATATGGATCCATCAGAAGTTGATTATGTTAATGTTCATGGAACATCTACTCCTCTTGGAGATGTAGCTGAAGTGAAAGCAATTCAACACGTTTTTGGAGAACACGCATATAATTTAAATATAAGTTCTACTAAATCAATGACAGGTCATTTATTAGGTGCTGCTGGAGCAATTGAAGCTATAGCTTGTATTTTAACAGTAAAAAATGATATCGTTCCACCGACAATTAATCATTTTACAGACGACCCTGAAATAGATAACAAATTGAATTTTACATTTAACAAGGCGCAAAAAAGAGTTGTAAATGTTGCTATTTCAAACACTTTTGGATTTGGCGGACACAACACAAGTGTTATTGTTAAAAAATTTAAAGGATAAACTTTGTCTTTGTTTAGTTCATTCTTTTCTCCTAAAAAAACTAAGAATGAGAAAGCAATTAAACAATTTATTATTAAAAGATTTGGGTATCGTCCAATAAATATTTCTTTTTTTTCTCAGGCAGTTACTCACAAATCATTAAGCAACAGTAGCGAATTTGAATCTTCAAATGAACGCCTAGAGTTTTTAGGCGATTCTATACTTGATGCTGTAATAGCAGAATTTGTTTACATACGTTTTCCAAAAGATGATGAAGGTTCTTTAACTAAAATCAAATCTAAATTAGTTAGCCGTAAAACCCTCTCTTTAATTGCTGAAGAAATGGAACTCAGGGAAATTATTCGTTATCAAAAAGGACGTACAATAAATTTAAATACACTTGAAGGAAATGCATTTGAAGCAATTATAGGTGCAATATACCTAGATAGCGGATATAATGCTGTTAAAATGGCAATACATAACCATGTTTTTAAAAATTATGCCGACCTCAATAGAATATTAGAAGAAGAAATTGACTTTAAATCAAAATTATTTATTTGGAGTCAAAAAAAGCAACTAAAATTGGATTTTGTTGTAATTTCAGAAGAAAATAATGGAGGATCTTGGATATATACCGTATTATCTACTGTGAATAGCGTGCATTATGGTAGAGGGGTTGGAACTTCTAAAAAAACAGCTGAACAAGCGGCTTCAAAAGAAACTTTAGAATTAATTGGGGAACTATAGCATAGTCATGTTGCTAGAAAACAATAACATACATTCATTTCTATTATTTGATTTAAAGTTTAAAATCTTATTAAATTTCTAACTAATTTTCAAGAAACATTCTTTGATTCATCACCAATAATCCAAAATTCAAATAATTTTTCTACTTTTGCTAGATAACAATGGATAAAAGCAACAAAATAGCAGTTATTGGAGGCGGAAGTTGGGCGACAGCTTTAGTTAAAATATTATGCAATAACGTTCCTGTTGTTAATTGGTGGATGAGAAATGATGAAGCAGTAGAGCATATTCATAAATTCAAACACAATCCTAATTATTTACAATCCGTCGAATTTGATTTATCGAAAATCAATGTTAGCTCAGATTTACAAGCAATTATTTCAAATAGTGAAATAATAATCATTGCTTCACCTTCTGCATTTTTAGTTAAAATATTTGAAAATTTTCCGCAGGAATTATTTAAAGATAAAAATGTTTTTTCAGCAGTAAAAGGAATTATTCCTGAGTACAATGCAATACCAGCTCGATTTATTCATAAAACATTTGGAACTCCATACGACAAAATCGGAATTATTTGCGGTCCTTGTCATGCAGAGGAAGTAGCTTTAGAAAGACTTTCTTACTTAACGATTGCTTGTCAACGTGAAAAAAGTGCAGAACACTTAGCTAAACTTTTAGCTTGTCGTTATATTAAAACCACAGTTTCTGATGATTTATTTGGAACCGAATTTTCTGCAGTGCTAAAAAATATTTATGCTTTAGCCTCTGGAATTTGTTCAGGACTTGGGTATGGCGACAATTTTCAATCCGTTCTGATTTCAAATGCAATACAAGAAATCGAAAATTTCATTGACGAAGTTAGTCCAATTCACCGTGATGTTAAATCAAGTGCTTATCTAGGCGATTTATTGGTTACAGCTTATTCTAAATTTTCACGTAATCGAACTTTTGGTTTTATGATTGGTAAAGGATATTCTGTAAAAACTGCTCAATTAGAAATGGAAATGATTGCAGAAGGGTATTATGCTACTAAATGTTTAATTGAAATAAATAAAAAATTTCAAGTTGAATTGCCAATTGTAGAAGCCGTTTATAACATTCTTTACGAAAAAATTTCTCCTTCAATCGAAATGAGAATTTTAGCTGATAAATTAAGCTAATATATTTTCTTTCTAAATTCATTGCAATACCTTTCTTTCGACCTTTATTCCCAATTATTTTATTCTTAGTTTTGCATCCTAAAAAATGAAAAATGAAAGTTTTTAAATTCGGAGGAGCTTCAGTAAAAGATGGTGCAGCAGTTAAAAATGTTTCCAATATTCTTTCACTTTATGGAAGAGAAAAACGTATTGTAATAATTTCTGCAATGGGTAAAACCACAAATGAAATGGAGAAAATTGTTGACGCACTTTGGGATAACGATGAAAAAACATTCCTAAAATTAGTTGAAGAAAGATTACAATTCCATTTAGCAATATTAAACGAATTATTTACAGAAAAACATTTCACTATTTATACAGAAGTTGAGAATTTGTTTGAAAACTTAAAAAATAAATTTAATCAACCTCGTTCAAGTAATTTTGATTTTGAATACGATCAAATTGTTTCAATGGGTGAAGTAATTTCTACAATGATCGTTTCTGCTTACCTAAAAGAAGAAGGGCACTCAGCGACCTGGGCAGACTCTAGACAATTAATCCGAACAAACAATACCTACAGAGAAGGAACAGTTGACTGGAATATCACAGAAAATTTAATTAACACAAAATTTAAACCTGCGTTTAAAGAATTTGACATACAGATAACGCAAGGATTCATAGGTCATACATCAGAAGGATTTACAACAACGCTAGGTCGCGAAGGGTCTGATTACACCGCAGGAATATTCGCATATTGCTGTAATGCTGAAAGTGTTACAATTTGGAAAGATGTTCCAGGAATGTTAAATGCAGATCCAAAATGGTTCGATAACACCGTGAAATTAGATAGTATTTCATTCAGAGAAGCTATAGAATTAGCTTACTATGGGGCTACAGTAATTCATCCAAAAACTATAAAGCCATTACAAAATAAAGGAATCCCATTGTATGTGAAATCATTCATAAATCCACATGCCGAGGGCACAGTTATTCAAGAGTCTACAGAAAAAGATCACTTGATACCATCTTTTATATTCAAAATGAACCAATTGTATTTATCTATTACACCAAAAGACTTTTCTTTTATTGTAGAAGAAAATTTAAGCGATATTTTCAATCGTTTAGCTTCTGTAAATGCAAAAATAAACCTCATGCAAAATTCTGCTTTGAGCTTTTCAGTCGCACTAGATCAAGATAAAATAGATATTCAAAAACTAGTAGGAATCTTTGAGGAAACTTATAATATCGAATATACTGAAGGTTTAGAATTGGTTACAATCCGTCATTATGATCAAGCTACAATTGAAAGGGTAACGGAATCCAAAGAAGTAATCGTTGAACAAAAAACACAACAAACCGTTCGATTTATTCTAAAAGACATTTAGACCGTGCTGATAAATCAGCACTCAAAGATAAAAGACCGCTTCGCTCAAAGACTTATGCACAAAATAGGTTAGAGTAAAGAAAAATAAATGGACCTATATTTCTTAAGGAGATATCGGTTTTTGTATTAACGAAATCCTCCCCCTGACCCCCTCCGTAGGGGGAAAATATTCATCGATATAATATCTTTTCCAAATAAACTCTTCATATTAAATCTAAATCAAATACATCAGTCTTTGAGCTCTGAAGGAGCGGTCTATAGTCTAAAAGCAAAGCGATCTAATGTCTTGCAGTCTTTAAGTCTTTTTACTATCTTCGTGGCGCGCATAATTTCAAAGTACAATGAGTCAAAAATACCAAGAATACAAAGGATTAAACTTGCCAAATGTGGCACAAGCCGTTTTAGAAAAATGGAATAACGATAAAGTTTTCGAGAAATCGATTTCAACTCGTGATGCTAACAAGCCGTTTGTATTTTTTGAAGGTCCACCATCAGCGAATGGACTTCCTGGTATTCACCATGTTATGGCCCGTTCTATCAAAGATATTTTTTGTCGTTACAAAACATTAAAAGGTTTTCAAGTAAAACGTAAAGCAGGTTGGGATACACACGGACTTCCAATAGAATTAGGTGTTGAAAAAGAATTAGGCATCACAAAAGAAGATATTGGCACTAAAATTTCTGTAGAGGATTACAACAAAGCTTGTAAGGAAACGGTTATGCGTTACACAGATATTTGGAACAACCTTACTGAAAAAATGGGTTATTGGGTAGATATGGACGATCCATACATTACCTACGAACCAAAATACATGGAATCCGTTTGGTGGTTGTTGGGTCAATTATACGAAAAAGGTTTAATTTATAAAGGATATACAATACAACCTTATTCACCAAAAGCAGGTACGGGATTATCATCTCACGAAATAAACCAACCAGGTTGTTACCGTGATGTTTCGGATACAACGGTTGTAGCTCAGTTTAAGATTGTTAATGGTGAGGCTTCACCTTTTGGTGGTGGATTAAAAGGGGAGGATACCCATTTTTTGGCATGGACAACAACCCCATGGACATTATCATCTAACACCGCATTATGCGTTGGTCCAAAAATTGAATATGTATTGGTGAAATCGTTCAATAAATACACGTTCGAACCGATAAATGTAATACTTGCAAAAAACCTAGTTGCTTATCAATTTGCAGGAAAAGGATTTAACCTTGTAGAATCTGAAAGCGATTTAGCTACTTATACAAAAGAAAATAAACAAATTCCTTATTATATCGCTGGAGAATGTTTAGGATCTGATTTAGTCGGAATAAAATACGAGCAATTATTACCAGGTGTTTTACCAGCTGAAACTCCAGAGGAGGCATTCAGAGTAATAAGTGGTGATTTTGTTACTACATCTGATGGTACTGGTATCGTTCACATTGCCCCTACTTTTGGTGCGGATGATGCGAGAGTAGCTGCTGAAGCTGGAGTTCCTGCAATGTTGGTTAAAGATGACAAAGGGAATTTAGTTCCTTTGGTTGACTTACAAGGTAAATTCAGACCAGAAGTTGGGGAGTTTGCAGGAATTTATGTTAAAAATGAATATTATAACGAAGGAGAAGCGCCAGAACGTTCTGCAGACGTGCAAATTGCAATCAAACTGAAAGAAGAAAATAAAGCGTTTAACGTAGCAAAATACGAACACAGTTACCCGCACTGTTGGAGAACTGACAAACCAATTTTATATTACCCATTAGATTCTTGGTTTATCAAAGCAACTGCTGCGAAAGATAGAATGATGGAATTGAACAAAACTATCAACTGGAAACCTGAATCTACAGGAACAGGACGTTTTGGAAAATGGTTGGAAAATTTAAATGATTGGAATTTATCTCGTTCTCGTTACTGGGGTATTCCAATTCCAATTTGGTCAACAGCCGAAGGTGATGAAAGAATCATTATTTCTTCAGTTGAACAATTGAAAAACGAATGTGAAAAAGCTGTTAAAGCTGGAGTAATGGCTGAAAATCCTTTGGCTTCTTTTGTTATCGGAGATATGTCAGAAGAAAATTATGCGAAAATTGATTTACACAAAAATTATGTAGATACAATAACACTTGTTTCAGCTTCAGGTAAACCGATGCAAAGAGAATCAGATTTAATTGACGTTTGGTTTGATTCAGGTTCAATGCCTTATGCACAATGGCATTATCCATTTGAAAACAAAGAATTAATTGACGATAATAAAGGATTTCCTGGAGATTTTATAGCGGAAGGAGTTGACCAAACACGTGGTTGGTTCTATACTTTGCATGCAATTGCAACGATGGTATTCGACAAAGTAGCTTACAAAAATGTAATTTCAAATGGTTTAGTACTAGACAAAAACGGACAAAAAATGTCGAAACGTTTAGGTAATACTGTCGAGCCTTTCAAATGTTTGGAGCAATACGGTCCGGATGCTACTCGTTGGTATATGATTACCAATGCACAACCTTGGGATAACTTGAAATTCGATTTAGACGGCATCACAGAAGTGCAACGTAAATTTTTCGGAACATTATACAATACCTATTCTTTCTTTACATTATATGCAAATATTGACGCTTTTGATTATTCAGAAGATGATATTGCTTTAGAAGAAAGACCTGAGATTGACAGATGGGTATTATCTCAATTGCATTCATTGATTCAAAATGTTGAAGAAGCTTTTGAAACGTATGAACCAACAAAAGCAGGTCGTTTAATTCAGGATTTTGTTACAGATCAATTATCAAATTGGTATGTTCGTTTATGCAGAAGAAGATTTTGGAAAAGCGATAATTCAAAAGATAAATTATCAGCTTACCAAACATTGTATACTTGCTTAGAAACCGTTTCTATTTTAGGTTCTCCGATTGCTCCTTTCTTTATGGATCAATTGTTCAATGATTTAAATGCAGTTACAAAACGTCACGATGTAATTTCTGTTCATTTAGCTGAATTCCCAAAAGTTAATAAATCAATCATTGATACAGCTTTGGAAGCTCAAATGGAGATCGCTCAACGCGTTTCTTCTATGGTTTTAGGAATAAGAAAGAAAGAAAGAATTCGTGTTCGTCAGCCTTTGCAAACGATTATGGTTCCAACTTTAAGCAAAACATTCTCCGATAACATAATGCACGTAAAAGATTTAATTCTTTCTGAAGTTAACGTAAAAGAATTAAAATTGTTAGAGGAAGGAAATGGTGTTTTAGTAAAAAGCATAAAACCAAACTTTAAAACGATCGGTCCGAAATATGGTAAACAAATGAAGGCGATTTCTGTATTGGTAGCTTCATTTACAACGGATGACATAGCTAAAATAGAATCTAACAATGGTTGGAATGATGAAATTGATGGTGAAACTATTGCTTTAGATTTAAACGATTTCGAAATTTTAGCACAAGATATTCCAGGATGGTTAGTAAGCGTTGAAGGTGGTTTAACAGTAGCTTTAGATATTACTATTTCCGAAGAATTAAGAGCCGAAGGAATTGCTAGAGAATTAGTAAATAGAGTTCAAAATTTACGTAAAGATTCAGGTTTAGAAATCACAGACCGTATTTTACTAAAAGTAGATACGAATGCTTTGATTCAAAGTGCAATTGCTGCAAACAAAGAATACGTTTGTAATGAAGTTTTAGCAAATGAAATTGTATTTGAAATTTTAGGTGGAGAAGCATTAGTGACCGATTTAGAAAATGAAGGGGATGCTAAAGTTTCTTTGGTTAAAGGATAAAATTTTTATTTAGAGACGCGAAAAATCGTGTCTCTAAAATTCAAATTAAACTCTCAAAAATTCGGCTTTCATTCTTAACAATAGATGAAAAATATGTGGATAATTTAAAAGATAAGCTATATTTTTTTAAACTTTAACATCCTTTGTTTACATTTGCTTCAAGGAGATCTAAAAATTAGAATTTCTTATTTTAATTATTAAAAGAACATTTATGGAAATTACACCAGAAATTGTTGAACGATTAGAATTACTAGAGAAAAAGTACAGCGCTATAGGCCAAGATATGCTTTCTTATTTAGATGGATTATTATACAATGACAGTGTAAAATACTGGGATTATGTTGAAGTAGATACCCTTTTAAGTTTACAAAAACCTAGAACTGCTTTCCCTGATGAAGTGATATTCATTATGTATCACCAAATTACGGAGTTGTATTTCAAACTAGCATTGCGTGAATTTGAACAAATCGGTATTCAAGAAAATTTAAATGCAAAGTTTTTTGTGGATAGAGTAACGCGTATCAATAGATACTTTGAAGCGTTGACACATAGTTTCGATATTATGATTCAAGGTATGGATCGCCAACAATTTTTGAAATTTCGTATGTCTCTTCTACCTGCAAGTGGTTTTCAATCGGCTCAATACAGAAAAATTGAAATTTGCTCTACAGATTTCGTTAATTTGGTTGATAAAGACGTTAGGGATTCCATGAGTTCTGAAAACTCAATTGCTGAACTTTTCGAACATATATATTGGAAAGAAGGTGCTACAGAACTTGCAACTGGTAAGAAAACACTAACATTAATTCAATTTGAAGATCGCTATAAAGAAGAATTCATAATGCTAGGTGAAGAATACAAAAAAATGAATTTATGGCAATCGTATTTACGTTTAACTCCTGAAGAACAAGCTTTACCAGAAGTTAAAAACGCATTAAAGAAAAACGATACGAATGTAAATATCAATTGGCCTTTATCTCACTATAAATCTGCTGTTCAATATTTACAAAAAGCTCCTGCTGATATTGCCGCTACTGGTGGTACAAACTGGCAAAAATATTTACCTCCGAGATTTCAAAAACGTATTTTTTATCCTGAACTTTGGTCTGAAGACGAAGTTGCTGAATGGGGTAAAGCTTGGGTTGATAATATTGTAGGGTAATTAAAATTATAGGTTGTATTTTGTAGGTACCGGACATCCCTGTACCTACATTTTTTTTATATTAAAACCCAATCACCATTTTGCTGGAAAGCAGAAAACGAAGTTTTAGGGGTGATGCTTAAAAAAGGATACTGAACCTCGGACAAAAACAAACCTTGCGGATGCGCAACATTAAATTCAGCAGGAGTTATTTTCGAAATCAATAATTCTTCAAATTCCTTAACTGTCATCTCACCTGAACCAATCTGTAATAATTTTCCAACAATAATTCGAATCATTCCTCTTAAAAATCGATTTGCTGATATTTGAAAACGAATTCTATCGCTTGATTCATTTCGATATAGTTTGGCAGAAAAAATCTCACACAATGTGCTTGAATGCGCATCTGGAGTTTTACAAAATGCAGCAAAATCATTATAAGCAGTTAACAAAGCTACCGCTTCTGACATTTTAGAAAAATCTAATTTATTTTCTGTGTAAAGTGTACTAATATTCCTTAAAAATGGGTCTTTATACGTATGAATGAAGTAATCATAAGTCCTTTTTGTTGCTCCAAACCTAGCATGCTGCTTAGATTCGACTGGAATAATATCAAAAACAGAGATATCTGGAGGTAACATTTTATTTAACCTAAAAACTAAATCAAAATCCCATTCTTTATCAATTTGAAAATGAAGAAAATATTGACTTGCATGAACTTGGGCATCTGTTCTACCGCAACCAATAACGAAAATAGGTTGTTTAAAAACTTGACTTAAATTTTTCTCAATTATTTCTTGAACACTGACAACGCCACCTTTTTGCATTTGCCAACCACGATAATTTATTCCACTGTATGCAATATGTAAAAAATAACGCATTAAATCAATGATTTATATGATTCAAAAATAAAAGCATATCATCGAATTGAAAATCCGCTAAACTTAATTTTGGCTCTGGGGTATGCGTTTTTTCAGGTATACAAACAACTTTCATTCGAGCTGCTTTTCCTGAGATGATTCCATTTAATGAATCTTCAATTACCAAACAATTCTTAGGTTGCGTATTTAATTTATTTGCAACAGTTAAATAAACTGCTGGATGTGGTTTTCCATGCGTTTCATCTTCTGCAGAATGGGTAAAATCGAAATAATTTCTAATTTCAAGAACATCTAAAACAGTATCAATTAAAACAGAGTAAGAAGAAGTTGCTAGTCCTATTTTTTTTCCATTGGTTTTCAAATAATCAAGTGTTTCGATAACACCTTTTAAAGGCGTTCCATTCGCTTTTAACAATTCAATCATTTTTTGGACAATTGCGCTCTCAACTTCTTTTGGTGTTTTATGAAGCCATCCGGTGTGTTCATACCAATATTCAATAACCTCATCTAAGCGAAGCCCAACTGTTTTCTGAAAGTCTTGACGTGTAAGAGGGCATCCAACTGATTTAAAAACTTCCTCCATAGCAATCTTCCACAATGGCTCAGAATCTATTAAAACACCGTCCATGTCAAAAATTACAGCAGAAAAAGAGGAAATACTTAACTTCATTTTTTATTAGATTTATTTTTCTTTTTAACTTTTCGGATTTTATCTGTTTTTACTTTATAAAGATTTCCTCCTCCAAGAAACTTTTGCTTTTCATCGGCAATATAAACTTCACCTTTTGAATTCACAGCAACAGATTCAACTTGGGAAATAGGTGCTAATAAAATATTTCTAGAAAATTTAAATTTTCCGTCTTCAATAGTATAAAGTATTAAACGATTATAGGTTAAAATATAACATTTATTTTCTCTTATTTCCGCTGCTGTTGCTGAATCTTTATACCAACCATCTTTACCTAAAAAAAGTTCAAATTGTTTCACTAATTTATAAGTCCCTGCTTTTGTAGGAATTTTATATACATATGATTTTCCTGTAAACGGTTCTGTACGACATTTAGTAAAAATATAAAGAGAATCATTTAAAAAAGCCATGCCTTCAGCATCAAAATATCTAGTGGGTTTTGCTTCAGGAAATGAGTTTTGTTCAGAGTAACTAATATTTATTTTATCTGCTTTAACGGTTTCCTTTTTTAATATTCCCTTTGTATTGATTTTATAAATACATAAATCTTTTCTAGCATTATCATTGTTTCCAATATCCCCAACATATAAAAAGCCTTTTCCATCAAATGCAATGTCTTCCCAGTCAATATTTGTAGCACCATCAACTATTACTCTATGAATTTCTTTCCCTTTTAAATTCAAAAAATATAATATTGGTAAGTGTCCGCCGTCATTATGACTAATCAAAATTGTATCATTTAAAAAAACGAGACCCGAAATTTCTTCTAATTCTTTAGGTAATTTATCAATGCGTTTTTTTTGGGCGTATACCGAATTAAAAGGAATGGCTAAAATAAATAAGCAAATAAAAACTCGGATAAATTTTAACATAGAATAATTTCTACTTTATAAGTATTCTTACCGCTTCTATTTTACGATCACTAACTTGCTCAATGATCAAATTATATTTTTCAAGATCAACCTTAGTCCCAGATTCTGGAATGGATTCTAAAGTATGAATAATTAATCCAGCAAGTGTTTCATACTGTTCAGAATCGGCCAATGAAAGATTATAGGTTTCATTAATATAATCAATATCCATACGTCCTGAAAAAAGATATTCCTTCTCGGAAATTTTTTCTTCTAGTAATTCTTCAACATCGTGTTCATCATCAATTTCGCCGAAAATTTCTTCAATTACATCTTCAATTGTAATCATACCAGCCGTACCACCATATTCATCAACAACTACAGCAATATTTCCGGATTGCTTAGTAAACATTTCTAATATTTCTTTACCAGGAATTGCTTCAGGCACAAATGCAATTGGAAGCATTATTTGTTTAATAGATGTTGGCCGTTTAAACATTTCAAAAGAATGAACATAGCCAATAATATTATCGATATTATTTCTATAAATAAGAATTTTAGAAAGTCGTTGGCTTATAAAAAGGGCTTTCAAATCATTAATATCCTTTTCAACGTCTATAGCTATAATTTCCGTTCTTGGAATCATACAATCTCTAGCCTTTAAACTAGAAAAATCAAGCGCATTTTGTAATATTTGCATTTCATTACCGAAGTCTTGCTCTTCTTTTATTCTTCCACTTAGATCTTGAACATAATGCTCTAAATCGATTTTAGAAAATACTTTTTCAGTTGTGTCTCCGCTTGTTTTTAATAATCGCAAAACACCATTACTTAAGAACATTACAAATTGTGTAGGAACATAGAGAATCCAATGCATAACAATCATTGGAAAAGATGCAAATTTTAAAAATCCATTAGGATTAATTTGAACCAATGCTTTTGGAAGAAATTCAGCAGTAATTAAAACCAATAATGTTGAAATAATAGTTTGACAAAGAAGTATAACTCCTTCGCTAGCAATTCCCCAAGACTCAATAACAGGATTCAATAAATTGGCAGCTGATATACCAAATATTACTAATGAGGCATTATTTGCCAAAAGTAACATTGCAATAAAATGAGATTCATCTTTATAAAAAACTCCTAGAATACGTCCGTTGATTGTCCCTTTTGAACGATCCATTTCAACTTTTAAACGGTTTGAAGACATAAATGCTATCTCCATTCCAGAAAAAAATGCAGAAAACAAAAGTGTTGAAATAATAACTATCAGTTCGGGGTCCATCTATGTTCTTACTTCTTGATATAAATTAAATTATACGACATCAAATCCAATATCTGACCTATAATAAGAGTTTTCAAATTCGATTTTTTCAGCTGTTTCGTAGGATCTTTTCAAGGCGACATTTAAATCTTTTCCAAAAGAAGTAATCGTTAAAACTCTACCTCCGTTAGACATCACCGCAGGTCCATCTGCACTTGTTCCAGCGTGAAAGATTAAACTATCTGTCACAGCATTTAAACCATAAATTTGCTTCCCTTTTTCAAAAGCCTCTGGATATCCTCCTGAAACCATCATAACTGTACAAGCAGATCTATCGTCGAATAAAACATCTCTTTCTGAAAGAGTTCCAGAAGCTACACCTTCAAATAAATCCAAAAGATCTGATTTTAAACGAGGAATCACAACTTCTGTTTCTGGATCACCCATTCTACAATTATATTCAATTACATAAGGCTCTCCTTTAACGCTTATTAAGCCGAAGAAAATAAACCCTTTATATACTATTCCTTCAGCTTTCAAACCTTTAACTGTTGGAATAATAATTTGATTTTTAATCTTTTCTTTAAAAGTAGCATCTGCAAATGGTACTGGTGAGATTGCACCCATTCCTCCAGTATTTAAACCTACATCGCCTTCTCCAATACGTTTATAATCTTTTGCTTCAGGTAATATCTTATAGGAATCTCCGTCTGTTATTACAAACATAGATAATTCTATTCCTTTTAAAAATTGTTCAATTACAACTCTAGAACTTGCTTCACCAAATTTAGCATCTGCAAGCATGTTTTTTAATTCAGCTTTTGCCTCCTTTAATGTGTCTAAAATAAGAACGCCTTTTCCAGCACATAATCCATCTGCTTTTAAAACAAAAGGAGGTTTCAATGATTCTAAAAATGTATATCCTTCTTCTAAAGTATCTTTTGTAAAAGTCGCATATTTCGCAGTTGGAATATTATGACGCGCCATAAATTTCTTAGAAAAATCTTTGCTACCTTCTAATTGGGCTCCTTCTTTATCAGGACCTATAACAGGAATATTTTTTAATTGATCATCTGCCAAGAAGAAATCATGAATTCCCAAAACTAATAAATCTTCTGGTCCAACAACAACCATATTGATTTTCTTCTCAAGCACGAAAGATTTTACCGCCTCAAAATCAGTTGTATCCATATCAACATTTGTCCCATGAGCTCGAGTTCCTGCATTTCCTGGAGCTATAAATAGCTCTTCCAAACTTGAACTTTGAGCCATTTTCCATGCAAATGCGTGTTCTCTACCACCTGATCCTAGAAGTAATACTCTCATCTATTTTTTAAATGTTTTATCAATAATTATTTAATCGTATTACTCTTACTTAACAGTACTTCAAAAGAGATTCGAAAATTGCTTTTCCATCTTCATTCGCTAATAAATGATCTGCTGCTCTTTCTGGATGGGGCATCATTCCAAATACATTTTTACCTGCGTTTGCAATACCTGCGATATTAAGTAAAGATCCATTTGGATTAGATTCTTCATCTATTTGACCATCTGCAGAACAATAATTAAAAATTATTTGATCATTATCTTGTATCTTTTTAAGCATATCCTCAGGTGCGTAAAATCTTCCTTCACCATGAGCGATCGGAATTTTATACGATTTATTAAAATCCAAACCTTTCGTTATAGCTGAAGATTCAGAAGCTGCCTTTATAAAAGTATTTTTACAAATAAATTTTTGTTGATTGTTATGCAATAAAGCTCCATCCAATAAACCCGACTCTGTCAAAATTTGAAAACCGTTACAAATTCCCATTACATATCCACCCTTATTTGCGTGTTTAATAACCTCGCCCATAATTGGAGAAAGTTTAGCTATAGCACCTGAACGCAAATAATCTCCATAAGAGAATCCTCCAGGTAGCACAACAAAATCAACCCCTTTTAAGTCGGTATCTTTATGCCATAATTTTTCAACTTGTTGATCCAAGATGTTTTCTAGAACATATATCATGTCCTCATCACAGTTTGACCCAGGAAAAGTAACTACACCAAATTTCATATAATAAAAATTTTAAAAAGGAAAAATTATTCTTCCTTATCTTATTTCAAGCTGCTAAAATAGTAAATAAATAGAGAAAAGACTACAAGAAATTGGATAAAAGATATTAGTTAACTTCGCTGCTGAGCGATCAATATCTATGAATAAAGATGCTCTGTAGACCTTGAATCTAAAGAAGAAAAAACTTTAATAACGAGTAAAGAAAGGTTACATAAAACAATCCTATCGCTACAGAACTCAATGTTTTGTGAGAAAAAGAGAAGGTTAAGAAAAAAGAAAATGGAATCATAATCAAACTGAAACGTTGAATCTGGTTAAATAATATAAAATCGATTCCACCTATTATCAATCCAACTAGCACAAACCACCATAAAATTCGAGTCATTTTTTTCAAACGAATAGAACTTTTTTGAATGTGTGCCTGAATACTTACAAGACTTAATAATAATGAGAAAATAAAAATTCCAGATGTTACTAAAAAATCAAACTGTTGACGTTCATAATTTGTAGAAGTTTTGAGTAATCTTAAATTTATAGATGTTCCTGTATATATTAAATAAAAACCTGCATAAAAAAGTGGAACAATAAAACCTAGAAAACACAATAAAACTTCACGAATTACAAATGGACGAATACTCCAAATCATAAAAAAAATGAAAGGTAAAATACCGATTAATGGCGGATGAAATGTTGCTGCTAAACCGGCAAAAAAACCAGCATTAAAAGTAGTTTTTCGACCATCTTCATTTTGTCTTAAAAAATATAACTGGTATAAACTTAATATCAAAAAAGCATGTGAAATAAGTAACCCATCTAGTTGATAAAATGAATGATAAGAGCTCATCAATACAATGTATAGTAAAGAAGGCATAAAGCTATTTCTTTCTAGAAATTGATTCCAGTTGAAAACAGCATTAATAAAAATGGCATTTCCAATAATTACTAAACTTGCTAAAACTTGAGAAGAAACAGTATCTAGTTGAACTTTATTTCCCCAAAAACCAAAATTTGCAATTTCAGAATAAGTATAATAACTTGTGAACTGATTTAAAAAAATATAAATAACTACCACCAAAGGCAATAGAAATTGAACAAACGAACGATTACTTAAAAATAATTTTACCACGACACGAAGATATAAATTTTATAGATATTTTATATAAGACTTATAACAACTTCGATTTAATATTATCGTTTATTCTCAAAAAACAACTTCATTAAATCGCTACACTCCTTTTCCATTATTCCATTAATAATTAATGTTTTAGGGTGGTATAATTCATTTTTAAATCTACCCGCTCCACGTTTTTCATCTCTTGCCGCAAAAACAATTTTGTCAATTTGAGACCAATACAAAGCGCCAGCACACATCACGCAAGGTTCTAATGTAATATACATCGTGCAGCCACTGAGGTATTTACCTCCTAAATATTCGGCAGCAGCTGTAATTGCCTGAATTTCTGCATGTGCGGTTACGTCATTTAATTTTTCAGTGAAATTATGAGAACGTGCTATCACTTGGTTATTCGCAACAACTACTGCTCCAACAGGAATTTCTCCCATTGAAAACGCTTTCTCAGCTTCCATATATGCTTGTCGCATATAATATTCATCATTGAATGGTGTTATCATATTTGTAAAAGTAAAATTTTAATTCCTAAATTTGAACTTATGAACACAACAATTCCAGCGCTACTTCCGGGAGATTTAATATATATCACTGCTCCTGCTAAATCAATTGACATTGAATGTATAGAATTTGCCAAAAGTTATTTTGAAAAAAATGGATTTCGAGTTCAAATAAGTAAGCATTGTTTAGGTGAACATCATTATTTTTCAGGTACTGATTACGAACGTATGATTGATTTTCAGGAAGGTATTGACAATCCTGAAGTTAAAGCAATTGTTTGTGCAAGAGGCGGTTATGGTTGTGTAAGAATTGTTGACACCCTTCAATGGGCAAGCATAATTCGAGACCCAAAATGGATCGTAGGATTTAGTGATGTAACCGTTTTTCATCAACGCATGCAGAATTTCGAATTGAAAAGCATCCATGCAACTATGCCTTTGAATTTTTCATCCAATACCGAAGATTCACTTTCTACCCTTCTGAAAGCATTAAAAAATGAATCTTACACCGTCGAATCTCCCTTTTCTAAATGGAATAAATCTGGCGAAGCAAAAGGTCGATTAGTAGGAGGTAATCTTTCAATTTTATACAGCTTGCTTGGAACAGACGATGAAGTTGATTATGCAAATTCTATATTATTTATTGAAGATCTTTCCGAACAATTGTACCATCTTGATAGAATGTTTTTTGCATTTAAAAAAGCGGGGATTCTTGAACAAATTTCAGGATTGATTGTTGGTGGAATGACAGACATGAAAGACACCGCTATTCCTTTTGGAAAAACGTATGAAGAAATAATTTTAGAACATTTTCAATTTAGAAAGATCCCAATTGCATTTGAATTTCCTGCTGGTCATCAAGATAATAATCAAGCATTAGTTTTGGGTAGTGATGTTGGTTTTGTTGTTGATAATGCTGGTGGAAAATTAGAGTTTAATTAGTTACTCCATTATTCTTACCCATTAATAACCATACAATTGATGCTAATAT